>NZ_SMMF01000955.1:97925-126757 GCF_009711355.1 Roseibium sp. RKSG952
CGAGAGTAAAGATTTCCCCTTAAAAAACATCTTTACAAAATTTCAGGAGATTATTTAGTACAAGGCGTTACTTTAGTTTCGAGGTTACCGTGCCCACTACATTTACAGCTATCTCGCTTGGCGTTCTTGCAGATATTGATACCGTTGAAGGCAATAATATTGCCGAAAACGCGTCAGCATTGGTTGGTCAGACATTTGGTGGACCTGGCAATGCCCTTCTGAATAATGCTGTGACATGGAGCCCGGTCAGCCTCTCCGGGACCGTCTATGAAATGGATAACTCTCCACCGGAGCAGTTTTCGATCGACGGCGGGCCGGCCCAGACCTTTGATGGCACATCGATCTACAATGCGACGATCACCTATATTGATGGAACAACAGCAAACATAACCGCTGTTGTGGCTCAAGATACCAATGGCAATACGTATCTGATGCCTGAATTCTCGGACAATGCCGATCAGGCAACGCTCGAAGCCGGCGGGATCAGATCGATCACCTTCAACAGCCTGAATGGAAACAACTTTTCGGGTCTGACTGGCAGCCGTGAAAGCTGGGACCTGGTGACCTGTTTCACGCTGGGAACCCAGATCGAAACCAATCAGGGGGAAGTTCCGGTTGAGAAGTTGCAGGTTGGAGACATGGTCCAGACGCTCGATCATGACATGCAGCCCATACGTTGGATCGGCCGTCGTACCGTACGTGCCAAAGGACCATTCTCTCCTGTTTTGATCAAAAAAGGAACGATGGGTAACCGACGCGATTTGCTGGTATCGCAACAACACCGAATGCTCATCAGCGATTGGCGTGTGGAACTGAACACCGGTTATTCCGAAGCTTTAGCGCCTGCAAAACAGCTGCTTGATGGAGAGTCCGTTATCCTCAAGACGGGTGGCTTGGTCACTTACTATCACCTCATGTTCGACCAGCATGAAATTGTTTGGGCAGAAGGCTGCCCAAGCGAGAGCTTCCATCCGGGTGTAATGAGTTGGAACAGTCTGGAAAATGACGCTCGACAAGAGATATTGTCTCTATTCCCTGAACTTTCGACACAAGGGCTTGCCTCTTATGGTCCGTCAGCTCGACCGTCCCTGAGCGCGTTTGAAACGCGCGCGTCGGTGGCCTGACGCGAGATGTCGGAACGGGGCTTGCCCTAATTCGCCAAAGATCGTCTTCTGGTACAGCCTCGACCGGGAAACGGACCATGCAATCGACAGACCTGCCAGATGATGAGAGCCTGACGACACAAGGCTATGTCAGCGAAGATACGCAGCAGCGTATTTTGCTGATCGCCTGCGGTGCGCTTGCGCGTGAGATTCTTGATCTAAAAGAGCGCAACGGCTGGGAACATATGGCGCTGACCTGTTTGCCTGCCATTCTGCATGTCTACCCAGAGCGCATTACCCAAGCCGTCGAAGATGCGGTCGCCAAGCACCGTGATGACTATGACAAGATTTTTGTTGTCTATGCGGACTGTGGCACTGGCGGTCTGCTTCAGCAGGCCTGCGAACGGCTGGGTGTCGAGATGGTTCAGGGACCGCATTGCTATTCCTTCTTCGAAGGAAATCAGGCGTTTGCGGAGCGTGGCGATGATGAAACCACGGCGTTCTACCTAACTGACTTTCTGGCCCGACAATTCGATGCCTTCGTTTGGAAACCTCTGGGTCTGGATCGGCACCCGGAACTACGCGAAATGTATTTTGGCAATTACACCAAGCTGATCTACCAAGCTCAGGTGGATGACCCGGTGTTAACGCAACGAGCTCAGAAATGTGCTGAACGCATGGGGCTTGAGTTCGAGCGTCGCTTTACCGGTTATGGGGATCTGGAAACAACGCTTACAGGCTGGGCCAAGGGCACACGTCCCTCAAGCTGAACCGAAGCGCCCTAAGCTCATGGTAGTCAGGCGTTTTCGCGTGCCACGTCCCGGATACGATCAACCATCGCACGCAACCCATTTGATCGTTGCGCAGACAGGTGTTCGTTCAATCCCAACCTAGCAAGCTCCGCACCTGCATCGACTTTCGGCACGTCTGCCACGGGAAGATCATTATAAAGGGCACGAAGAACCGCTATCAGGCCACGCACGATCAAGGCGTCACTATCGCCATCGAAACGAAATCTACCTGCATTAATCATGGGATGCAGCCAGACCTGACTGGCACACCCGTTAACCTTGGTCGCAGGGACTTTTAGCGCATCTTCGAGAGGCTCCATGGCTTTACCTTGCTCGATGACATGGCGGTACCGGTCTTCCCAGTCCTCCAAAAACTCGAAATCATCGACGATTTCTTCAAAGGCAGGCGTTGCCATACTGCGGCACTCCTTAGGTTTTGATCACAGTTCGTGACCTATGTCGCTGATACGCTGCTGTCCAGCCCCAAGCGTGGCTTTTCAAGCCATCGATTTTGCGCTAACCCAATGCACGTAATATTGCTCAAAGCTCTGGGGCCATGCAAAAAACTCTTTCCGTTCTTCTGGTTGCCACGTTAACCCTGTCCGCCTGCAACAGCTGGCGCAACTCGAGGGTAAACCCCACTAACTGGTTTGGCAGCAGCACACCTGCCCCCGTCAACACATCACCTGATGCAGCCGACGCCCTCGTGCCAAAGCAAAGCAGTGGTACTGGACTCTTTGCAAAAAAAGAGGATGAAGATACCAGCATTCTCATCGCAACCATCGATGAACTGCGGATTGATCCGACGCCGACCGGTGCGATCATCTATTCTGCTGGGACGGCTGTTCGACAGGGCGCTTATAATGCGCATCTTCGTCTGGTGGATTCTGAAGAGAACCGTAGGAACGGAATTCTCGAATTTATGTTCCGCGTGAATTACCCAAAATACTCGACCCAACAAGGTACGGTGCAATCCCGCATGGTCTCGGATGCAGCCACCGTAAGCCTTCAGGATCTCGAAGGGATTCGCCTCGTCCGTGTTGTCGGCCAGCAGAACGCCTTGGAATCACGACGCCGCTAATTGCGGCGTCACAGCGCCACGACGCGCACGACCTGACCTTTGGCCGCCAGCGCGATCTTGCCTTCGCAAAGTTTCAGGGCGTCTTCACCAAATACTTCAAAACGCCAACCTGACATTGCCGGAACGTCCCGTTCACCAGCTGCGATCTGATCGAGGTCAGAGCTTGTTGCAATCAGTTTTGCAGCCACGCCCGAGCTTTCGGTTTTGGATTTCAGCAATACGCGCAGCAAATCGGCAAGTGCCGGATTAACCTTCAACTTGTCCCGACTGTTATCCAGCTTTGGCAGTTGATCGGCCGGGCACTGGACGCCCTGCTTTACTGCCTTCAGAATACCCTCAGCAATCGCGCCCTTGCGCGCTTCTCGCAGAAGCAAGCGGGAACCACCCAAATCAGAGGGCGACTTGGGTTTGGTTGACGCCAGTTCAATCAGAGCATCGTCTTTAAAGACCCTGCTGCGTGGGACATTGTTTTGCTGGGCATAGGCCTCACGAAACTCAGCAAGCTCTTTAACGACAGCCAGAAATTTCGCCGAGTTTGTGCGTGTCTTGACCCGACGCCAGGCTTCCTCGGGGCGCACATCGTAAGTGGCCGAATCCGTCAGAATACAAAGTTCTTCAGCCACCCAATGGTTACGATTGGTTTTTTGCAACTCGGCGGCCAGAAATTCATAGATCCGGCGCAGATGTGTTACGTCTGCCAGCGCATAGGTTTTTTGAGCGTCGCTCAGAGGACGGCGCGACCAGTCGGTAAAGCGGGAGGTTTTATCCAACCCCTGCTTGCAGATTTTCCGGACCAGTGTCTCGTAACCAACCTGTTCACCAAAGCCGCACACCATTGCGGCAACCTGTGTGTCAAACAGCGGTTTGGGAAACACCTGGGCTTCGACCCAGAATATTTCAAGGTCCTGACGCGCAGCGTGAAAAACCTTTACGACGTTTTCGTTTTTGAACAACTCATAAAGCGGTTCCAGCGACATATCCTCGGCCAGAGGGTCGACCAGAACTGCGCTGTCTTCGTCTTCAGATGGAACCGCAAGTTGAACCAGGCAGAGCTTTGAATAATAGGTGCGTTCGCGCAGGAACTCAGTATCTACTGTGATATAGGGATATTCAGCAGCGGACTTGCAGAATTCAGCCAGCTCTGTCGTCGTCGTCAGGGTTTTCATGCGCCGTACTATTCTTGCTCTTGTTCTTGTATATGCCCGTTAAAATATCCTCGTCCCGAGCGATACGGGCGACAATAGGCCGAATAACGGGCGAGTGTAAATCACCCAGAACTTCTTAGGGCAGCAGAACAGGTGTCTTGTCGCCACACACAAAGCGCCGCAAGACAGCAGGATAGAGTTGATGCTCGCAACCCAGCACTCGGCCAGCCAAAGTTTCAGGTGTATCGCCAATCTCAATTGGCACTCTCGCCTGCCCCAATATCGGGCCGTCATCCAGTGCAGCCGTCACCTCATGCACAGTGCATCCATGTTCGGCATCGCCCGCTTCAATTACACGCGCGTGGGTGTTCAAACCCTTGTATTTGGGCAACAGCGACGGGTGGATGTTCAGCATCCGTCCCTGAAACTGTGAAACGAAATCGCCGGTAAGAACACGCATGAAACCCGCAAGGCAGACTACATCCGGTTGTACATCAAGGATAGGTTTCAGCAATTCAGCTTCGAATGCGGCGCGGTCTCCTTTGAACGGGCGATGATCCACGACGGCGGTCTGGACACCTCGATCCGCTGCCTTCTGCAATCCACCCGCAGTCGCATCATTTGCCAGAACCAAACAAGGACGTGCAGGGTGATCCCCGATCATGCTGTCGACCAGCGACACCATGTTGGAACCACCCCCTGAAATCAGGATTGCAACGCGCTTGTGGCTCACAACAGCTGGCCCGAATACGCAACACCTGCTGTTTCTGTTACCGTACCAAGTCGGGAAACCGTTTCACCCGCGTCAGACAGCAATGCTACCAGATCATCGGCCTTATCTGCAGCGCAGACGACGATCATGCCGATGCCGCAGTTGAAGGTCTTGAGCATTTCCGCTTCGACAATTCCACCAGTTTCGGCCATCCATTTAAAGACCGGCGGCAAATCCCATGCGTTTAGATCAATCTCTGCACCCAGCCCCTCGGGCAGGACACGAGGCAGGTTTTCCGTCAAACCGCCCCCGGTGATATGGGCCAGCGCGTGCACGCCCCCTGCCCGGATCGCTGCAAGCGCGGGTTTAACGTAAAGACGCGTTGGGGTCAGCAGAGCTTCGCCAAGTGATCCGTCACTGAACGGCGAATCTGCGTCCCAGCCAAGACCCGACAGTTCGACCAGTTTGCGGACAAGAGAATACCCGTTCGAGTGCACTCCGTTTGAGGCCAGTCCCAGTAGAACATCGCCCGGCTCGACGCCATCTGGAAGATCTGCCCCACGCTCCATCGCGCCAACAGAGAATCCGGCCAGATCGAAGTCACCATCAGGATACATACCGGGCATTTCGGCGGTTTCGCCACCGATCAGAGCACAGCCAGATTGCGCACAGCCTTCGGCGATACCTTCGATGATCCGTGCCGCGGTGTCTGTGTCGAGTTTGCCTGTCGCAAAATAGTCCAGAAAGAACAGAGGCTCGGCACCCTGACAAATCAGGTCGTTGACGCACATCGCAACCAGATCAATACCAACCCCGTCGACGACACCTGTATCGATGGCAATTCGCAGCTTGGTGCCGACACCATCTGTAGCGCCCACCAGAATCGGGTCTTCATATCCCGCAGCTTTGAGATCGAACAGCGCTCCGAAACCGCCCAGCCCGCTCATCACGCCAGGACGGTTCGTCCTCTTTGCCGCAGGCTTGATCCGGTCGACCAAAGCGTTTCCTGCATCGATATCGACGCCCGCATCGGCATATGTGATGCCGTTCTTGCCCGCTGTCATGGCATTTCCCTCATGAGTGCTTTTGCGCGGGTTAGTCGATTGTGCGCTCTGTTGCAACGGTCAGGCTTGACGCGGGCATTCATCGTGGTACCCAAGGCGCTCAGGCGGGCCTGTAGCTCAATTGGTTAGAGCAGAGCGCTCATAACGCTTTGGTTGGGGGTTCGAGTCCCTCCGGGCCTACCAAATCACCGCCCAATGATGATATCTGCACACAATCCGCCCATACGCTCGCTTTTTGCCAAGCGCAGCGTTCCGCCATGTGCACGGGCGATGTCTGCAACAATTGCCAGCCCGAGCCCAACGCCGGTGCCCTGATTCTGATTTCTGGCCGGATCAAGGCGTGAAAACGGTTTAACCGCCTCTGTACGCTGCTCAGGCGGAATACCGGGCCCATCGTCTTCCACACGGATTCGCAATGACTTTGGCGTCAGGGACAGGCTAACCTCTGCCCGGTTGCCGTAGCGCACCGCGTTTCCGATCAGATTCTCAAGAGCGCGACGAATCGAAACCGGACGCAACATTGACAGCCCCTGCCCTTCGGTCGACACCAGTTCGACATCATAGCCCGCGCGGTTGGCATCACGCACGATCTGAGACACAAGCACTTCGGCGTCGACTTCTTCGGGCTCACTTTCAGACGCTCCGCGTGAAAAATCCAAAAATGCATCCAGCAACGACTGCATCTCATTCACGTCTCGCAGCAACGGCGCGGCTTCCTCTTCGGGCATCATCGCCAGTCCCAGCTTTAGCCGCGTCAGTGGCGTTCGCAGATCGTGACTGACCCCGGAAAGCATCCGGGTACGCTGTTCGATCTGTCGTTCAATTCGCGCCCGCATATCCAGAAACGCGCTTCCGGCTGCCCTGACCTCGACTGCTCCGCTAGGTGAATAGGGAACGATCCGCCCACGCCCGAATGCTTGCGCCGCTTTGGCCAGCCGCGTGATCGGCCGAAGCTGGTTTCGCATATAGAGAAATGAGATCGAGGTCATCAGGATCGCAAAAAACAACATCGTAACGATCAACTGATGCGGAGCTGCAGGCGACAGCCTGCGTCGATCAAATGTCAGCTCTAAAACTCCGAGATGAGTCGCAATGAAAAGTTTGGCGTCCTGACTGTTGGGCAGAGCAACAGCTTGAATGCCCGGAACCAGTTCATCCAATTCCTTTTCGATCTGAGGTGCGATGAAATCGTACCAGCGACCATAACCACTAACCGGCTGCTCATTTGGATCAAGAAATTGAGCCCTCATTTGCAGGGCCGACAAATCGGGGCGCGCCGCAGCGATTGCTTGCTGCTGACTTTCGGTTCCCCGCATCACATCAAGGATCAAGTTCACTTCACGAGAGGCGGTCCGCACCATCTGACCGGTCACGTCCTCCAGATGTTTTTGCAGAAAGGCAATCGCGACGACCAGCAGGACGACGATCACCGGCAGAGCCAGAATCAGCGCGGCCCGGGCATACAGGCTGCGCGGCATATAGGGTTTGAGCCATCGTGCGGACATGCGCTAAACCTAGCGGGCTGCTCCGGCAAGAGGAAGAGTACAGAATGCAATTGCCCAATGATTTCAATCCGCCTCATGGTCTTGCAGTCGAATTGCAACCGGGTCTCAGACGTATTGTGGCCCCCAACCCGTCACCGATGACATTTCGCGGTACAAATACCTACTTGTTGGGTGAACAGGACATCGCGGTCATCGATCCCGGCCCACTCGATGACGCGCACATGGATGCGATTCTCAACGCGTTGCAGCCGGGGCAGAAGATAAGCCATATCCTTGTGACCCACAGCCATCTGGACCATTCACCACTTGCTGCACCGCTGGCTGCTCGTACCGGCGCACCGGTTCTGGCTTTCGGCGGGCCACAGGCAGGTCGAAGTGAAGTCATGACTATACTAGCCGAACAAGGTCTCGCCGGAGGTGGCGAAGGTATTGATACGGATTTTCGGCCCGATATTGAGCTTGCTGACAGAGAAACCGTTGAAGGCAACGGTTGGAGTCTGGAGGTGATTCACACACCGGGCCATCTGGGTAACCACATCGCGTTAGCTTGGGGTGACACCTGCTTTACCGCCGATCACGTTATGGGGTGGGCAAGTTCTCTGGTTTCACCTCCTGATGGAGATCTGACAGATTTCATGAACGCCTGTCACAGGCTGCGTGCACGCAAATGGTCGGTTTTTCACGCCGGCCATGGAGCTCCCATCTCCGACCCTTCTGATCGGTTGGATTGGTTGATTCAACACCGGCTTAGTCGTGAAGCACAAATTCTGGAAGCCTTGGGGCAGGCTCAGGGAACCGCACGACAACTGGCCGAGCGGATCTATACCGACACGCCTGCTGCCCTACTTCCTGCAGCCGAACGAAACGTATTTGCCCATCTCGTTGATTTGACAGGCAGATCTTTGGTGAGCCCAATTGGAACACTGGCCTCTGACGCGGTTTTCAAACGACTGGTGTGAAGTGGACAAAAAATTTTCAAATCTGCGCGCTTCCCCTCTGGACGCCGAAAATTCGGGTTGTTATACGCCCCTCAGTTCCGGCGTAGCTCAGCGGTAGAGCAGTTGACTGTTAATCAATTGGTCGTAGGTTCGATCCCTACCGCCGGAGCCAATTTCTGCATATTAAAACACCTTAGTGTTAGCAGCGGCATATCCTGCAAACCGGATGCCTCTAAATTGGTGAACCGTGCTCTGTATTAGGGCTCAACTTATGTCGGGTCACCGCCTACGAGTACATCCGTTGCGTGCCCGCGCATCAAGATCAGATCGCGCGTAACATAACGTAGCGTTGGTAGGGATCTTTCAGAGAGCGGTCGACCGAAACCACCTCCCACCCAGACAAATTGTTGGCAAGCCATTCCATCGAAATCGATGTGTCGCCATAATTCGGACTCGTCACCTGGTCAGTACAATAGTAGGCAAAGCCATTTTCGCGATGATCCTTAATGCACTGCTTCATTTTCTTCGGATCAGAGTTGAGATGGGTATGTCCTGCCATTGCAACGTCCCAGAATTCGATCGGTCGCAAAGTAAGCATGAACAAGGCGTCATCTGCAGCAACGGCACGTAGCGCATTCAAACATGCGTGGGTGCTTGATTCGCTGAGATGGGTAAATACTGAAAATGCGAAAATGAACTCAAACGGTCCATCAAACGGAAGGTCTTCGGGGACTGCCTCCGAAAGCTTAACCCTGTCGCCAAAGCCCGCAGCCTGGCATTGCTCGATAGACTTATCCCACGGATCCACACCATAGACTTCGTCTGAGAAGTAGGAAAACAACCTGAGAAATCGACCGTATCCGCAGCCAAAATCCAGAATCTTCTGGCCCGCCAAGCCTCGGTTCTGCGCGCTCGCATAGCTTGCGGCACAGGCTCGCACGAAACTCAGACTTTGCTCCAGCAAACGAAAGCCGGATGCACCGGTCCATAAGTTCTGAACATCTTCGGTTGCCATCGTCGGCAGGGCCTCAGAGAGTTTTGGAAATTTCTGATCCGGCATGGCCCAGAGAATTGCCCCAAAATCCTCAAGTCCAAGAGGTCTGATGGCGTCGAAGGCATCAGGAAGTGAACTCAGATCCCCCAAGTTCTCAACGTTTTGCATATGAGTAGACAAATGTTCAAATGACGAATGTATCTGCATATCTTCTTTCATTCTTGCTAATTTGGGCTTGATAAATGAAGGTTTAATGGACCGCAGTTTCCGGACTTGCTTTTGGCAATGATATCGTGGTCGAAAGCTTGGTGACCCGGAAACCGTATGCCGAGATACTGCGAACACTCCTTTGTTTAGTGCCGAGGGGTTCGATTCTCAGCCAATTGCATTCCAAACGTATCGCAGTCTATTCGCAGCACCAAACATACGCGAAATTTTCACTCAAAAAACTCGATCCCCCTCTGGACGTGTCAGAACCAGATTGCTATACGGCGCGAACCGTTCCGGCGTAGCTCAGCGGTAGAGCAGTTGACTGTTAATCAATTGGTCGTAGGTTCGATCCCTACCGCCGGAGCCAAAAAAACAATTTAGGTCAAGTCTTTAAGGCTATTTTTGCTGAGCGATACTAAAGTTTCATCATTTGCTCTCAGGTTCAATGAACCCGACTGGCGGCTTCGGTAAAACGCAAAGCATGTTGCAGACATACGTTGGAAGATCCCTGTTTGCACCTATGAACCAAACTCCATATGTTGCCCCCCTGCCCCGCGAACGAACTCTCCAAGCTGGTGGACCAACTCTTCTCCCATACGGGGTGTAATCGCACACTCCCAAACTATCGCCGTGCGCCAACCAAGTGCGTGCAACTGCTCAAGCACCTTCACATCTCTTCGTCTGTTGGCCTCAAACTTTTGGCTCCAGAACTCAGTATTGGTATTAGGCACTGTTGCCTTGGAACAACCAGGATGTTGGTGCCAGAAGCACCCGTGCACGAGCACCACTGTTTGCCACTTCGGTAAAACGATATCCGGTGAGCCGGGCAAACCTCGCACATTTATCCGAAAGCGAAACCCTTCTCGATGCAGTGTTTGCCTGAGGCTCACCTCCGGTTTCGTGTTCCTACTCCGAATGTTTGACATCATTCGGGATCGTGTCTGAACGTCGACTATGTCCGTCATGATCCTGACATAACACTTTCAGCGACGAATTCGAGCTTCCGCGCAACTCGAAACCTGGTACAAGGCCTTTATCAAGAGGTTACGCATGACCAAAGAGTTTGCCATCATAGATTTGTTCGCCGGCCCCGGGGGGCTGGGAGAAGGGTTTTCCCGGGCTGGTCGCGATTCCGATAAGCCCATGAAAATCCGTCTTTCGGTGGAAATGGATGATTATGCTGTAGAGACGTTACGCCTACGTGCGTTTCTAAGATCGTTTCCAAGTTTTCCGATTGAGTATTACAACGCCCTGAATTCCGGCGATGCCCTACCAAATTGGGCCGAACTGTATCCGACAAATTGGAAACATGCTCAGAACGAGGTCAGGCAAAGGGTACTCGGAGAAGAAGGCGTCTTCGAAGAACTGGCGATCGAGCTTGATAGGGCTCGTGAAGCTTACAACGGCAATACAATTTTGATTGGGGGACCTCCCTGTCAGGCTTATTCGCTTGCGGGTCGATCCAGAAATTCGGGCAAGGCAAACTACGTCCTTGAGGATGATCACAGGCACTACCTCTACCGCGAGTATGTCCGCATTCTTCATAGGCTTCGCCCGGCTGCCTTCGTCATGGAGAACGTCAAAGGAATGCTATCAAGCAAGGTAGACGGCGGTGGCATTTTCAGCCGTGTTCTGGACGATCTCGAGGCCGCTGGAGATGGTTATCTCCTCCTCCCTTTGTCGAAAACAACACCTAAGGATGGCACTCGCGCCCCTGCCAAAGACTTTCTCGTCAGAGCAGAAGATCATGGAGTACCTCAGGCCCGCCATCGAGTGATCGTCTTCGGCATCCGTAAAGACATTGCAGCCGGATTGCATCTCGAAGAACCGCTTCTTGGTCAACTTCAGACTCCTGTCAGCGTAGAACAGGCGATCGGCGACATTCCAAGCTTGCGAAGCGGCTTGAGCAAAGGCGACACGGTCGAAGCTTGGCAGAACGCGCTTCGGGAACAAGCGTCAGCGATTGCATCCTCCGAAGCTGTACCGGCACAAGTAAGGGAAACCGCACGCGCGGTTGAAAAGGCTAACGAATTGCCTTTCCAGCGCATCTGCAGAAGCAAGCAACAGCCAAACGGAATGCCCCATCATTTGCGGGGCTGGTTTTCCGACGACCGCCTCAAAGCCTTGCTACAGCATGAAACACGCGGCCACATCCCGGGTGACCTCGGACGGTATCTATTCTCTTCAACGTTCAGCAGGGCTTTCGGCAAAACCCCTAAACTTGCCGAGTTTCCGGAATTTCTCCAACCGTTGCATCGCAACCGAAGTACAGGGAAATTTGCTGACCGGTTCCGTACTCAAGTGGGCAACCGACCATCGACAACGATCACCAGCCATATTTCTAAAGACGGGCACTATTTCATCCACCCGGATCCGATGCAGTGCCGTTCATTGACGGTTCGAGAAGCAGCGCGTCTCCAGACGTTTCCAGACAACTACGTTTTTTGTGGCCCTCGAACCAAGCAGTATCATCAGGTCGGCAATGCGGTCCCCCCCTACCTCGCATGGCAAATCGCAAAGGCGGTGCGCAAGCTGCTCGATTGATAGAACTCTTCAGAAGGTATGTGCGTTGCAGTAACTTAGAAGGAGCTGTACTTGAATGAAGCACTGCATACTAAAGAGCAAACTGGGCACGCAATGCAGTTTTCTGTGCTTCCTCTATGAAACTTCATCATGAACCTGCGTTTCATTTTCCACTGAGAAACCATTTTCTTTCAGCTTCTTGAGTACTTCGAGCGCAAATAGCGTTTGCTTTTCGGTGGGTAACCTCGTTGGCATCTTTGAACACACATCCATCACCCCAAACTCCGATGGCGAAAGCAGCTTGTGGGCGCGGCCCCAAGCCTTCGCCTCAGCCCAAAAAGGTGCACCCAATTCAAAGACTTTCGTCTGTGCTTCTACGCCTTTCGTAAGGTTTTCATCTTCAGTGATCTCGCGGTCTTCGGTTTTCTCTTCCTCAGGATCGACAAGTATCTCGGAGAATTCGTCAGGATAGGACAGCTCGCGCTTTCGAAACCGCTCCCAACACGCCTGCTTTTTGGCCCATTCACTCATGTTCCGAACGCCATCCGGTGGATTGGTAATCAAATGCTGGGCTTCTGCACCAGCAACCAGCAATGCGCCCTCGAGAGCCGTAGGGACATCTTGCAATCGCCAGATCCGGCCAAGATCAACCACCTGCTCCTGCTCCCTCACATCATGCGCGACCTTTGCTATGGCGTAGGTGACGATGTTAGCGCGGTAACCGCCTTCATACCAATCCTGAACCGAAACAAGTTTCTCCATCTTCCTGAAGATGATCGCTTTTGAAATCAAATGCCGAAACCAAGCTTCGTTGACGCGATCACCATTTCGACCCCACACTTTCTCGATGGTCTTGGCGAAAACCGCAAAGTTCTTCTGCGCCCCTTTGGAAACATCGTCAGGCTTGCCTGCCCAAGAATTCTCAAACTTGGCAAGGTCAGTCTTTGTGAAAAACTGTTTGCGTGGGAACTCAGCATCCCACTTTTTGCGTTCGGAAACCGATAGCTTACCTCGCTGATCGGCATATTGGCCGCGAGCTCGTTCGTAGAACCATTTGGTGTCGCGGTAGCCTTCCTCCCCGGGCGGTGCCAAGATCTTCCTCGACAGCTCCTCGATCTTCACGTGGAACGGATGGTTGGCGAAGAAGTCTGCTGCATTCACCTTGTTCTGGCTGTTGGCATACTCTGAGATCCGCGGCACCACAGTGTCTGAAAGGATCGGTGGAACAACGTTCAACTTCATCTGAACGAAGATTTCCTTAATACCTTCTCCAGCCGTTTTGCGTGCAGCATGAATTGAGGCTGTAGTTTGACCACCGTTGACAATCTGAAGGTTGTCTGCCCGCGTAATGATAAGGCCATCTTCGGTTTGATCGAGTTCAACTGCCTCGGCAGTCGCAGCGAGTCCATTGTTGTATGCAAGGAACATGTGAGGTTCTTCAACGATGGTCTTCCTGATCCCACGATTAACGTTGCCCCTTGCTTGAAGAAAGCTTCGTACGTTTGATTCTAAAAGGCGAGGACCCCATTTATCGTAGATCTGAGCGAGTTGTTCACCAGGGATCACAGCGATGTAACTTTCGAGTGCTGCATCCGAGCCCGACGCCTTGAGAACTGGAATGCCGCCACCAAAATCTGCAGCGAAATTGATGGTCAAGTCGGCCCGAGCCTTACCTTGTTCCATGTAGGCTTGTAGGCGTTTCAAGTCCCACACGTTATAGGTTACGGGCTTTTCATCGATAGTTCCGGCAGGCATTGCATCGACCTTGGCCCGATTGTCGGAATTCGTGACGAAAATCAGTTTGACCTTCTCGATGGTGTTCCAGCGCGTGTTAATCAAATCGGCCAGGCCAGCCCCAAGGCTTGTTTCCTCGAGTTCGTCCCTGAACTCTTCCTTGCGCGCCTGCCTCAAAAATTCGACCAATCTTTTGAATTGGTTTTTGAGATAGGTCGCATCAGTCACCCTAATATCAGATGACAGCTTAAAATCGCAGAGAATTAGGGACAGAATACCTTCCGCGTTGAGGGGATCTCCACCTGATCCTGTGACTTCCAATAAGACGCCTCGTTTGCCCTTGCCTTGGAAGTATGCGTAATCGCATTGATCGATTTCGCCGGCTTCGGTCAGGATTTCACCGATGGTCTCGAAGAAGGCTTCTTGTGTGTACAATCCCAATGCATCAGCATCGCCTTGAATGTCGGCGATAAAATTCTGATGAAATTCTGCAAGATCAGACATTTGCGCTGTCCTTGTTCAATAGGGTATTCAGCACAGAATCCCTTTCAAAATCCGAGCAAGCATCAAGGCGAATGGTGTACTCAACCTCGTCAACGCCCTGTGGAATCGGCGGTATCAACCTTGGAAAACCATCTAAAACCTCAAAAGTTCGAATTACTCCGAGGTGCCATCGTCTTTCCAACTCGACCTGATCGGGCACATACCCAATGGTCGCAAGGCGTTGTTCCCAAAGGTCAAGAGCCATGATGTCACCATCGAAGAGCTGAGCAGTTTGCTCGACGTGATCCAAAAGGTTTTCACCTTCGGAAGCGAGCGAAGTGTCCACGTCATGAACACGAAGAAACAAGCTTGAACCATCAACGCCCATCAACTGCGCTTCCGAGGAGATACGCACCTTCGGGTGAGCAGCGCTCCTTCTTGCCTTGACCTCGAAAAACATTCCCGGAAGTTCGAAGTCTTTCGCGCTCTCATCAGGACCCTTCCAGGCCTCCACCGCTTCAAGCGCTCCGATCTGTTGAACAAGCTCTCGCAGGAAAGCGAGTTCGGCAACGAGCCCTCTTTGTTCTTCAAGCGACAACCCCTGATTTCGCCCACCTCTTAGAAGGTGATGCCATCTTAGAGTCCGTAGCACGGCTCGAGCCAACGCGCTTTGCTGATCTGGTGCTTCTTCGGCCGCTTTCACCACGTCTCGACACAACGTTTCGAACAAATCGAGATGGGCGCTTTCGCTCAAAGTGACACAATAGCAGTTCTGCCCATCAACCACCTGATAGAAGACGCCAACATGCTTCAGCTTTGGCAACGGTCGTATCTCCGACGTGTCGCCGGATAGTCGCAACAGTAGTCCCGGAGACTTATCAGGCATCCTGATCCAAAAGAAATCATGCTTTCCTTGGCTATCGACACGACGCGCTTCACCAACCTGGAGGTTCTTCCATGGGCTCTCAGTCATCTTCCCAAGTCCCTTCATCATCCTCATCAGCTCCAAAAAGCTCACGGAATTTCACAGTGTTGATGATATATTCTACTCGCGCATTCGGCTTGCTTGAAGGCGGAAGGCTTATACTCCAACCGACAACTGGATCTTCTGGCAGGCGATCCAGATACGGCAGATCCTTTTCCTCCGGAGGGCGCACCATGACTGAATGAAGAACAAACAACGGCTTTTCGCGCACCTGGCGATAGATCCTGTCCGGGAAGGAAACACGTTTGCCCTCCGCTTTTTTGTCCTCTTTCAGGTCTCGCAGATATTGAAGCTCCGCATCCTTAGCCCTCTCGGGATCGACGCCGACCTTTTCTACCCCCCGTGACGCAATGCGGGACCGCTTACCACTCATTGAAAGGACGTGATCCTGAAGGTCCTTGTATCCGACACTACGAACCTGTGGGCCAAGCCTCCAATCGGCCAAGGTAAATGGTTCAGCATCACTCGACACGCTTGTTACGAGGACATCCCACTTTTCCAGCTCATCATCTTTTCGGTCTCGGATGTAGGCACGAATTGGTCCGGGCTGGGTTAGGAATGCCTGCTCGTGGTTTCTCCAGCCAAGCAGGAACTCGTCAATCGGACCAACGGGTACACCCCGTAACAAATAGCCGCCTGCTACCTTCTCGGCAGTAACTTCTGTAAAGCCTCGGCTACCGAGATCCTGCAGAAGGCGTTCCGCAGCAACCTTGTTAGCCGCAATATCGTCTGATTTCGCACTGATCTTGGCTGTTTCTACCCAAGCGTTTGAAAGGCCTATCATTATATGCTTCTGGCCAGATCCAATTTTGTTTCGCGCCGTAACGAGCAGGGAAGCCGGGTGGCTGCGAACCGCGAGGCCAAAGTCGGCGGGTGTAGCCTTTGCCTTTTCCATCTTCTTGAGTTCGAGGTGCAATTCTTCGCTGGCCTCAGCAATATGCGCATACCAGTCGATGGCTTCTGAGGGCATCCAAATACGACAAAGATCTTCGTAGCCACCACGATACCCGAACCAGCGTCCCATCTGCATGAGCGTGTCATACATCATGGTGTTTCGCAGGAACCAAGTTACTGTCAGGCCTTCGAGCGTCAGGCCGCGAGAAAGGGAGAACCCCCCAACCGCAATCACTGTTTGTCCGGTTGAGGTATCACCCGAATAGTCCAATCCGTTGGCCCTGCTGTTCACTTCGACAACTTTCGCGGCTGCCACGGCTTCCAAGAGCCCGGCCTGAATGCGCGCCCAATCAGGTTCGGCGTCGGCATATTCGCGCAGCCAAGTTTCATGCAATGCAGAGATTAGCGGATCCCGCAAACCATCAGAGCCTCGGGAACCATTCACCCGAAGAGAATCCAGGATTGCCGTCAAATACTCATGCAATCGATTTCGCAATCTACCCTGGACATTGGTGAAACGGCTGGCATTCACCAGCATGGAACAATGTGATGCCGCCTGCCCACGAAGGTTTCGAATGCTTCGGGCAATCAGGAATGCGCGGAGAGCCTCCTTCAGACTTACAGGAAGTTCTTCGACCGGCTGATCGATCGTGTGTTTGATTGGCAGGATGTCTTCGTTGTCACTTATGTACCGCAGCCAAACAGGGTCTCCCTCATCTGGAATGCCGTCGATGAAAATCTTGCTCGGTCCGAAGTAATTCGTTGGCGCATCAAGGCCGACGATAAAGTGTTTGGGAAACAAATCTTCTTTCAGTGCGTCATCATACTGATCAGGATCAACAAAGATATTTGCAAACGGCGTCGCCGTGTACCCGACATAGCAGCTGCGATGGAACAGATTCAGGAGATCACGGATTTGACCGTTGATCTTCGTAATCTCCTCCTTGGAGTATTTGGTGTTGATCGAGGCGTTGTCCGCTTCGTCGTCGATCAGGAGCATCGGCTGATCAATCATCAGATCGTCGCCACGAGCACTGTTCTCACGCAGCCAGTCGAGCAAATTCCTTAGGGTATTGTGGTTTTTCTTGATTACGAGGACCACGGGTACCTTGTAGGAATCAATCTGGCTCGTGTTTGTTGAAGCGGTGTCCTTCTTGAAGTCGAACAAGGTGTTTGTGAGGCTCACCGGGACATGCCTGTCATCGAACAGACCGACACCAATTGCTCGACTGCCTTTCTTGCCCTGGGTGGCAAGCCTTCCGGTGTCCCGCCCGATGAAACCCTCATCGATCCGTTCCTGGGTCTGGTTTCGCAGATTGTTGTGGATACCGGCAATAACAATGATCAGGCGGTAGCCTGCGTCCGCGGCCTTGCAAATAAGGCCGGTATAGTTGGCAGTCTTACCGCTCTGAACGTGGCCAACAACCATACCACGCCGATCCCATTGTTCGGCGAGCCCGGGGTTGCCAAGCCGCCCAAGAATCCTGTCAGTGACCTCATCGGTTGTGGTTACAACGTCCTGCGGTAGACCGTTCTTGTGCAATAGCTTTTTGTATCGATCCCAGTAATAGGGTTGGATGCTCGCCTTGGCATCATCCAGCCATGGCTTGAAACTTTCATCATCCACCATGGCGCCAAGCCCCATAGTGATCCCGAAGCGTTCTTCAATGTCACGCGCAAGCTGCTCAAGGGCATCAGGCTCCGCGTTGACATTCAATGCCGTGTTCATCGTGGCGATGAAGCTGCGAAGATCGTCTCCACTCTTGCGCTCATGCGCCAATGACTGGGACACGACATCATCCAGATGTCTAAGATGCGCGGTCATGAAATGTCTCCTTGCAATATTTCTTCAACGAGGCGCGCAATGGAGACCTTGTGATTCAAAAATGGTTCAGTGGAGCAGAGAGTTCGCACTACGTCTGGTCCAGACATGCCGATCTTTCGAAGCTCCTTGATCGCCGCTTCCGCCATATCCGCGAGATCTTGGAATTCAGATTCATCGGTTTCGACGTTTTCTGCGCTTCCAAGCATATCGGCGTGTAGCGCGGCGACGGGAAGGCCTGATCCGAGTAACGAAATGCAAGCTCGAAAACTATTTCGAAACTCCTCGGGCAAAATCTGTGCAAAGCCCGTGATGGAAGGATGCTCCGTGTTCGGACTATAGATGATCTTTCCGTCCTTCAGAACACGGTTCCAAAGCGGAAGGTTTTCATCTGCCACCAGTTTTCGCCCCCGACGCTGGTATGTCCGCTTGGACGTGCCTTGCAACCGTTCCACGATCTTGCGAAGACGTTCCCTGACAACAGGCGGCATCTGAGCCGATGCCTTCTTCACGTCAATCTTCCAATCTGCGTCCATCGTGTTCGGAATATCCACTCTCACACGGGACAGTTTCGTAAGCTCTGTCTGTCTTGCGAGGCCCAACCAGTTCCCGGCAATGATCAGCCGTTTTTCCCTGTAGATATAAAACCCTTGTGTGCGTAGATGCCCTTCAGGTCCTCCGAGTTCTTCCCAAGCCGACTTCGTCATCATCTTATGATGGGGCAACGTAAAACACTGAGTGACGACCTCACCCTGTGCCAACCGCAAGACTTCTTCAGGGTCTCGTTGGGTAGCCTTATGATCGGTAGCAAATGGATCTATCGGTGAAAGAATGCGTCGATTCAGCTTCAACCGAAGCTTTGGCTTGCTGCCCTCCATGAAACGATGAAAGCAAAGGCGTAGATGCCGTTCTGCACCCGACAAGGCTTTGTTGATCTCGCCTGCACGCTTTGCAGTATCGTGCCGGTAGTTGGTCGAAAGCCGGTCGAGTTTCCGCCAAAGAACGATAGTGCCTGTTCCCGGAATATCAGAGGTACCAGGAATGTCTGCAAGATCGTCCTCGAGGTCTACTTTCCAGACGTTGGTGGCGGCGACCTTGTCCAGATCCCACGTGGCAGCAGAGACGATGCCGTCTTTACTGGAAATCACAGTCAACTGCCGACATTGCGAGAAACTTGCGCTCTTCAGTCCGAGGCCGAACCGACCAAGATCGTGGCCTTCCCGTTCTTCCAGAGGATTTCGGGAACCAGGTCGCATGGCTTCGACCAGTTCGGTTTCTGTCATGCCGGAACCATCATCGACGATTGCTATCCATGGTTCATCAGTTGTGGTTTCCGCCAAGATTTCGACGTTGGCCGCACCGGCGGTAACGGAATTGTCGATGATATCGGCCATCGCAGTTTCAAGCGTATATCCAAAGTCACGCATCCCCTCGATCAAGGATGCTGCATGGGGTGTTGCGTCCGCCTGTCTTTTCTCCACCACTACCATTTTCTCTGCCAATTGAATCATGAACCGATCGCGAGCAATTCGCCTCACCCTTCCGCCGTTGATATCGATGAACCGATTGTGAGTGTTTGATTCAAATCACCTCACTATCCGTAAAGTTGTTCATTATTGATGTGTGACTGCTATCAACAAATTGCTTTCATTTATTCGCCACCATTTTGTGAATCTCTGCCAACTTCAAGTGTTTGGTGCATTTTTTTCCTGCGTCATCACCTCTATCGAAGACTGGTCGCGCAGACCAATTGGGGTCCAACCGGAATGTGCTCACACATCCCACAGACGAATACGGCCGAAAGACGACGCTCGGTAGCTCAGAAATGCAATTTCTCGACTTACTAAATTTTTTGAACAAAAACTCTGAGTTTTGGATTTGTTTTTCCTTGTTTGGGCAATCTTCACGAAGCCCCAAACAAGGAAAAATCATACCAAAAACCCGCCCAACCGAGAGACCGCAGCCTCTCAGAACAAACTTACGCGCAAACCCAAGGAGGAAATCAGGCGCCCTTGAAACCCGAGCATGATGCGAGGGTGCTGCAAAGGAGAACAAAGAAATGTTCGACTTAAATCACGACCCCCTGAAGGACCTCAGGGAGTTTTTCCTTAATCACTCGGAAGCCCTACAGAATGCGTCAGTGCTACTCGGCGGCCAGTCTGGCGTTCGTTGCGTTCACGCCATCATGGACGATCTGGCCATTCAGCCCAAGCTGACCCGGCGAATGGAACACAACCTGATCCGCCTCTACGAATTGCTGACATTGAAAGATGTCCACGATCCAGAACGTATCGAAGCCGCGTGTTTCGCTGAGATTGACCCGGACTCGCCCATCGTTGAAGACATCTGCCTTCTGGCGGACGAGTTCACCGAGCATCTCCGGGCCCATTTCACCGCTCACGTAGTACCCCCAACTGCGCTGCTGCCAGCGTGAAGAGCCAAAGGCCGGGGCCTGCCTGCCAGCCCCGGCATCTTGAGAGGCAATAGTGCCTCGTTTTCAACCGCCACAGCAAAGGAGAATTTCCATGGCGAATGATCTTAACGAGCAGCTCGAGCAGGCCGTTATTTCAACCATCAAGCAAGGGCGTTGGCTCGCCGAAGAATGGGAAGAAGCCGGGATCCAAGCCGAAGAACACCTTCTGTCGCTGCTGCCACAATTGATTCAACGTCTAAAGGACGGAGAACCGCTGGCGATCAATGACGATAAAGCATTGGATTTGATGGCTGACGAAATCAGGATGGCGTTGAACGCATTCAAGCCTGGCTACGGTGATCTGACGATGCGTATCGACACTTCTGAACATCTGATTTTCGACTGAGATCGTGAAAAACTGCGGCAACTTGCAGAGCGCTGGAAGAGTTTCCAGGGCATTCGTATGCATGTTCGAGATCTGCAAGCTGCGATGCGGCAGCTCAAATTGGCACTGGGACGGGTTTGACCCGGCCGTCAGCACAAGTACGTGATGCCCTTGGCCCAAGCCTTGTGCTTGGGCCAAGGGCAACGTTCCGTGTTTTTGAGAAAAGGTCAATATGAGGGCCAGAAGGCACACAGCGTCTGCACGGGCCCTTTTCTCTTAGGAAAATACTATTACCCGGACGCCTGAAGTAAAAAAGTTCTGCTTATTTTCATGACGTTAGAATAATTTCTCCAGTTCACCATTCGGTTCTGCTTTGTTTGGCCAATGTTGCTTTCGCCAAGACGAAAATGAAATGAGGAACCCTACCATTTTGCCTGCTGCTCCAGACTTTCAGAGCAAACGCTGAAGACACGCCGATAACCGTGCCGCAGCGACCAAATTCTTGACGTGATTGAGAGGATCCGTCGGCCCCATAGGGTCCGCGTAGCTTCAGGCTAATGGGAAACAGCCATGGAGAGAATTTTTACCCCAGAACAACTCGCCATACGGTGGGGTTGTTCTACTCAAACAGTCCGAGAAGCAATCGTTTCCGGTCAACTGCCGCACTTCCGAGTTGGGCGCCTGATGCGTGTCACTGAACATGCAGTTTCGCACTTCGAGCGGCAGGCCTAACTATTCTCGTAACCAATGGCCGCCACCTACCCTGCCACAAGACAATTGCTTTGGGCAGGGCCTGCAGCGGCTCGAGCAAGGAAAATCCACATGGAGAACTGTTGCACACCAGAGCAGTTGGCAGTCCGCTGGCAATGCTCCGCGAATACGATCAGAAAGCTCATTTCGACAGGAAAGCTTGACGCTTACCGGGTTGGTAAAAAGCTTCTGCGCATCCCAACGTCCGCAATTGAGGAATATGAAAAATGCACCCATTCCGCATAGGCAAATTGCGAGGCGGCTTCTGTGTCACCTGGTATGAAATGGTAGACGGAACGAGGACGCGTCGTCGCTATCAGCTTTCAGCCAAGACGTTGACAGAGGCCTGGCCAGAAGGCCAGAGACTCTACAAGTCACGGTTAATCCTCCGCGGCGGAAAGCTCAAGTTCAAGACCGTGTGGATGGAATACCAAGATGAACTCGAGGGACGCCGCACGGCGCAGCACCTGAAGTCGATGCGGAAAGACGTCGGCCCGTTCTTCGGACAATATGAACCGCTGGAAATCGATGACGCACTGGTAAAACGATACGTGAAGGCGCAGCGGAAGAAATTCAAGGAAAGGAACGGAAGAGAGATTTCAAACACCACACTGTACAATGAAATCAATCATATACAGTCCACTTTGAACTTTGCCAAAAGGAAAAAGATGATAAATGAAGATCCCCACAAGCTGACAAAGCCAGCTCGGCCCAATAAAGTCGAGCGATGGCTTGATCACAACGAAATTCAGGCTCTTCTCGATGAAACCCAGCAAACACCTCATCTCCATGTTGCTACGGTTCTAATGCTATCTACCGCCGGTCGAATCGGCGCAATTTTGGACCTGACATGGGACCGTGTTGATTTTCGCAAGCAAACTATCGATCTGAGGGTAAAAGAAAAAAGCCACATTAAGCCCCGTGCTTTCATTCCAATGAATGAAGGAACAGCCGCCCTGCTTAAGCAGTGGAAAGGCGTCGGTTACTCCGGTTATGTCGTCGAATACAAAGGTCAAGGCGTCAAAAGCATCCAGAATGCGTTCAAGAAGGCCGTACAGCGCGCAGAACTTTCCGGAAAGGTGACGCCTCACGTTATGCGCCATACTTCGGCAGTGCATATGGTCGCCAGTGGGTGTTCGATGGCACGAGTTTCGCAGTATCTGGGTCACACATCAATCGCCGTTACGGAGAAGATTTACGCCAGGTATGCTCCTGACCATCTTCGAGAAGAGGCAGCGGCCGTTGACTTTCTCAAAGGCCAGAAAATCGAAATCAAAAAGCCTACTGGCTCACCCGACGATTGAACGTAGATACACGTCATTGATTTTCTCTGAAACGGATGGAAGGCCTACTGAAACCAGCCGACCTTTCAGCATCCTAAGCCGTTATCCAAGAGTCAAATTTGATTGCCAAGCATTCCGTAGTAACTCCTCGCTCGGGGTGGAGGCTTGCTTGGGATCAACATGCTCCATAATTTGATCCAGGCCATGCATTTCCAGAGATTTTTCGAATTGGTCCTTGAAAGTCGTTTGGCGTTACAATCTAAATGCGCACGCCCAATTTCTGGTCAACAACCGTAGATTTAGGGTTGCATTTAGCTGCCGTCAGCGCATGAAAATTTCCGATAGGCGCATATATCTTTCGTTCATAGGTTCACTGAACCAATCTTTCCGAGGCAAACGCATCCAAATGAGTTTACCCGGGACCAACCAAACCCAAACTCGCCAGATATCAATGCATTAGCCGACACCAATCTGACTGTTAATCAATTGGTCGTAGGTTCGATCCCTACCGCCGGAGCCATTCTTCCATATCTCACAGATCAGGATGTCAGAGCATCCGCAAAATCTGCCCGCAGGGCGCGTTTCAGCACCTTCCCCGTTGCGTTCAAAGGTAAGGCATCCACGAAAACCACCTTGTCCGGAACCTGCCATTTGGCAATCTTTCCATCAAAGAATTCAAGCAGTTCCTCTGGCGTTGGATCTTCCCCATCGGCTTTGACTGCAACCAACAAAGGCCGCTCATCCCATTTTGGATGCGGCACCCCGATGACTGCAGCGGTGGCAAGTTTGGGATGCGCCACGGCAATGTTCTCAAGCTCTACCGAGCTGATCCATTCGCCCCCGGATTTGATAATGTCCTTTGAACGATCCCGGATCGTCATGTAGCCATCCGAATCCAGCGTCGCGACATCCCCGGTGGCAAACCAACCGTCCTGCAGCAGACTCTGATCTTGCAAATGGAAATAGCTGTCCAGCACCCAATGCCCGCGCACCATCAGGTCGCCCTGCGTGACACCGTCAGTGGGCAGGTCATTCCCATCATCGTCCACAATCTTCAATTCAACACCAAACGGGGGACGTCCCTGATTCTCACGCAGCCGATGCTGTTCTTCCAACGGAAGATCCCGATGCTTGGCCAAGGGATAGTTTGTTGTACCCAGAGGGCTCATCTCACTCATGCCCCAGGCATGAACGGTATCAACGCCATAAGTCTCGCGGAATGTTTCAATCATCGAAGGTGGGCAAGCCGCGCCGCCAATCACCGTACGCTCCAGACTGGCCAGTTTGGTTCCGGATGTAGCGGCATGAGCCAGCAGGCCCTGCCAGATCGTCGGAACACCCATCGCGAGCGTCACACCATAGGTGTCGATCAGATTGACCAATGCCTCACCGTGCAGTCCGGGACCGGGAAGAACCATTCGCGAGCCAGACATGGCGCAGCCATAAGGTGACCCCCATGCGTTGACATGGAACATCGGAACCACCGGCATAACGACATCCATCGCCGAATACCCGATTACATCTCGCGTATTCGAGGCGAAGCTGTGCAAAACCGTGGACCGATGCGAGTACAAAACTCCCTTTGGATGCCCTGTTGTGCCCGAAGTGTAACAAAGGCTGGACGCAGTGTTTTCATCAAAGCTGGGCCAAACGAAATCCACATCCCCCGTCTCGATTAGTTCATCATAGAACTGAAGTCCGGGAATTTGCGCAAGCGCCGCTTCGTTGCGCGGCCCCATCAGAACGAAGTGGCGAACCTCGGTAAGCTGATCCGCAATTCCTGCTACCAGCGGAATGAACGTCTCATCAAAGAACAAAACCCGGTCTTCGGCGTGGTTGATGATGTAAACCAATTGCTCAGGGAACAAGCGCGGGTTGATCGTATGACAAACAAAACCGGCGCCTGAAGTGGCAAAGTAAATCTCCAGATGCCGGCGATTGTTCCATGCTAACGTTCCTACCCTGTCCTGAGGCTCCAGGCCCAGCTTGCCGAGCGCTGACGCCATCCGGCGCGCATTTACAGCGATGGTTGCCCAGTTGGTTTGCGTGATGGCCCCATCTGTTTCGACCGAGATAATTTCAGTCTGGCCGTGATATCGTTCGGCATGATCCACCAATGACGAAATCAACATGGGTTGCGTCATCATCTGTCCCAGCATGGGCATCCTCCCTTTGTCAGCACAGCCCCAGACAGGCAGCACCAGTTTATGCCCTAGACCCGCCGCCAAAGGGCGCAGTCTTCACAGGCGTCTCCCACGGACAAGCCTGCCAAGCATTTAATTGTCTGACAATAAGAGAATGCAGCTTGCCGCAAAGGCAAGTTGCAACATTTTGTGGAATTCAACCCCGATGACGCAATGCGTAATCGATCAGGGCAGCCGTCGAACCATCCTTGTCTGCTGCGCTTTCTTCGCCATCTACAATCGGCCCCAGAGACGTCGCCAACTCTTTGCCCAGTTCGACACCCCATTGATCGAATGAGTTGATGCCCAGCAAGACACCTTCGACAAACACCCGATGTTCATAAAGCGCAATGATCTGTCCCAGAACAAACGGTGTGAGTTTTGGATAGATCAACGTGGTTGAAGGTCGGTTGCCCGGGAATACGCGGTGCCGTGCCTGCCGTTCCAACTCGTCACCTTGCAGGCCTTTCTCAGCCATCCGAGCACGCGCTTTATCCAGTGATCGACCACACATCAGGGCCTCGGACTGTGCCAGGCAGTTTGCCAGCAGAAGACGATGATGGTGGGCCAATTCGGGCTCGTGCCCCTCGGCTGCAACCATAAATTCGCAGGGCACGATGTCTGTTCCCTGATGGATCAGCTGATAAAACGCATGCTGCCCGTTTGTGCCAGGCTCACCCCATACCACCGGACCCGAAGGCACTGTCAGGTCAGAACCATCCATCGCCACAGACTTGCCGTTCGATTCCATTTCCAACTGCTGGAAATAAGCAGGTAGACGCAGCAATCGTTGGTCATATGGCAATACCGCGCGGCTGGCGTGACCCTGTACCTGACGATGCCATATTCCAGCCAGCGCCAGCATAACTGGCATGTTTTCAATCCAGTCGGCCGAACGGAAGTGCAGATCCATCGCCTGACCGCCACGCAGAAACGCATCAAAGGCGTTCGAACCAACTGCGATCATCACAGGTAAACCAACTGGTCCCCAGACCGAGTACCTACCCCCAACCCAGTCGGCGAAGCCAAACACCCGGTCTTCCGGAATGCCAAAGGCATGAGTTTTGTCCAGCGCGCTTGATACCGCTGCAAACTGCTTTGCAGGATCACCGCCACCATCCTGCATCCAGGCGCGCGCCGTGCGGGCATTGGTCATTGTCTCGATGGTTGTGAACGTCTTGGACGCGACGATGATCAACGTCCGCTTTGGATCAAGCTGGCGCAACGTGTCGGCAATATGCGCACCGTCTACGTTCGACACACAATGCAGCCGCGGACCATCGTGATAGGGCGCAAGCGCGTGGGTCGCCATGACCGGCCCCAGATCAGATCCACCGATCCCGATATTAACCACGTCGGTGAAGCTGCCCCCCTCCCCTTTGATTGCACCTCCACGTACCTCTTCGGCGAAGACGCGCATTTGTTGCAACGTATTCAACACGCTTGGCATGACGTCCTGACCATCAACTTCGATCGGGCCGCCATCAAGATTGCGTAGAGCAGTGTGCAGTACGGCGCGGTTTTCGGTCTCGTTAATTTTGACCCCGGTAAACATCGCCTCGCGGCGCGCTGCCAATCCAGCCGCTTCGCAAAGATCGATCAAAGCGGACCGCACTTCCTGATCAATCTGCGTCTTTGAGTAATCGAATAGCAAATCCCCTGTGGACGCAGAAAACTTCTGAGCCCGATCCGGATCAGCCGCAAACAGCTCAAGAATGTGTGGATCAGTGGCCGCAAGGGACTTGAGATTTTCTAGCTGCACGCGCCTCACTCCGCCCAATGTACGGTCATGCCGCTCAGGACGGCTGCTATGGGCGCTTCCTCGGGCGGCAAGGACATGGCACGATCCAACGCATCACGTTTCGCAGCGCCATATATGATCAGGTGCTTAGAAAGCGCGCCATCCAGAACCGGAGCCGTAAGCGTAATGCGCGCTTCGGGCTGTGTTTCAGTCCGCGCCACAGCAAGCGTCGGAGCATGGCTGTCCAGCGCCGCAGCCAACCCATCCATTCCAGGGAACAGTGAGGCCGTGTGCATGTCTTCACCCATCCCCAGAACAAGAACCGACAGCGGCAGTACCGGCGCAATCAGTGACTCGATCTGAGGCATTGCCTCTTCGGGGTCCTTCCCAGCCACATAAAGCGGCACATACTCCGCAACCGAGGCACGGCTGGTCAACAAACGCTCGCGGATCAGACGCTCATTCGATCGTTCGTGATTGCCCGGCACGCACCGTTCGTCGGTTGGCAGAACACGTACCCGATCCCATTCGAGATCAGCCGCACACAGACTGTCAAACACCGGACCGGGTGTAGTGCCACCGGGAACAGCAAAGGCTACCTTATCGTGATGCAGCAACGCTGACTCCAGATCTCCTGCCAGTTCGTTCGCCACGTCGATGGCCAGCATGTCCCGGTCGGCATATTCCTGAATATTCATGGCTTGATCCCTTGCCAATGGCGACCGTCGCGTTTCATCAGCAGCTCGGCGTCGCCGGGTCCGGTGCTACCGCTTTCATATGGTTTCGGCACATCGCCGCGCGCCTGCCATCCCGCGATGATCGGGTCGGTCCATGCCCACGCGGCCTCAACTTCATCACCCCGCATAAAGAGGGTCTGATTACCTCGGATTACATCCATCACCAGCCGTTCATAGGCGTCCGGTGGATTGTGGTTCTCTGGCCCCAGGGCTTCGGCGAAACTCATGTCCAGCGGGACATCGACCAGTCGCATGCCACCCTGTCCCGGCTCTTTGATCGTCACTTTCAGGGTGATGCCCTCGTTGGGCTGCAGTCGGATGGACAGCGTATTGGCGTGCCGCCCAGCCTCTTCCCCAAAGATAGAATGCGGTGCGTCCTTGAACATGACATTGATCACCGAAGACCGTGCAACAAGCCGCTTTCCGGTTCGCAAATAGAACGGCGTACCAGCCCACCGCCAGTTGCTGACATGCGCTCTCAGAGCAATGTAACTTTCGGTGGTTGAACGCGGGTTGCCTACCACATCCCGATATCCCGGCCCATCTGGCCCCGCTGTGAATTGCCCCCTGACAATGTGATGCGGTTTGACCGGATCGAGGGCGCGAATGACTTTCAGTTTCTCATCACGCACCGCGTCCGGATCAAATTTCGCCGGTGGTTCCATGGCGATCAGGCACAACAGCTGCATCAGGTGGTTCTGCACCATGTCGCGCATGGCACCTGCCCGCTCATAGTATTCTTCGCGGCCATCGATCCCGACGGTTTCTGCCACGGTGATCTGAATATGGTCGACATACTGGCTGTTCCAGAGGGGCTCAAACAGCATGTTGCCGAACCGAACGGCCATTAGGTTCTGAACGGTCTCTTTTCCAAGATAATGGTCAATCCGGTAGATTTGACCTTCCCTAAAGTGCGCAGCCAGAGTCTCGTTCAACTCGCGTGCACTTCCCAGATCGTGACCGAATGGCTTCTCGACCACGATGCGCGTGCGAGCCGATGCCATACCATTAGATTTGATGCGTTCGGCCAACGGACCGAACAAACGTGGCCCCACCGAGAAATAGAATGCCCGAATGCGGTCCTCACCCAGCTTTCCGGCAAGTTGCGCCCAACCCTCATCTGACAACGCATCCAAAGGCACATAGTCAACGCGTCTCAGGAAACCATTCAGTTGTTCCGGATTCTCTGCCTGTCGCGACGCATGAGCCTTTAGCGAATCGGAAACGATTGATCGGAATTCAGACTGATCATGTTGTCCACGCGCAGCGCCAATGATCTGCACCTCTTCGGGCCATTGGCCAGCACAATACCTGCGAAACAGCGCCGGCAGGATCTTGCGTTGCGCCAGATCGCCG
>NZ_SMMF01000955.1:126767-167093 GCF_009711355.1 Roseibium sp. RKSG952
CCGCCGAATATGACCAGATCAAAGGGGTCAACCGGTATGACGCGAGAAACCATGTGTTGTCCTTACCTTGCAACCAGAAGCATGTCCAATGTTAGCGCCACCATTCAAAAGGTTTTCCTTCATCAAAACTCTGTCAGAACACTTTCATGCGCCTTAACTATCCCCAGACAACAAGCTACATCAGGCAGATACAGCCAACGAACCGGAAGCGGAATGAAAGACAACGCCCCACAGATCGCCAATATCGGCAAGTTTCAGAACAAATTGGTGACAGCGGACGGCCAGACTCGCGCTTCGGTCGAATTCAGCAATCCTGAAACGCTATGGTTCAATACCGGCACCTTGTGCAACATCGAATGTGTGAATTGCTACATCGCAAGCAGCCCAACCAACGATGCGCTGGTCTACATTACTGCGGCTGAAGTGTCAGACTATCTAGATCAGATAGAGGAGCGTGAATGGCCCATTCGCGAAATCGGGTTTACCGGTGGCGAGCCATTCATGAATCCGGAAATGATCGAAATGACCCGCGCGGCATTAAAGCGCGGCTATGAAGTGCTGATCCTGACCAATGCTATGCAGCCCATGATGCGACGCAAGATGCGTGAAGGGTTGCTGGAACTGCAAAAAGAGTTTGGTGACAAGCTCACCCTGCGCATCTCAGTCGATCACTATAAACCCGAGCTTCATGACGAAGAACGCGGCAAAGGCAGCTTTGCAAAGACCGTTACGGGTATGCAGTGGCTGCGTGACAACGGGTTCAAAATGGCTATCGCCGGGCGCACAGTCTGGGGTGAAAGCGACGCTGAAAGCCGCACTGGATATGGGGCGTTTTTTGAGCAAAACAAATTTGATATCGACGCACAGAACCCGGGGATGACGGTTCTTTTCCCCGAGATGGATGAAAGCGTTGAAGTACCCGAAATTACGACCGCCTGCTGGGGAATTCTGGATAAATCCCCGAATGCCGTTATGTGTGCCAGCGCCAGAATGGTCGTGAAACGCAAAGGTGCCGAGAAGCCAGCCGTTCTGGCCTGTACCCTGCTGCCCTATTCACCTGAGTTTGAAATGGGACATACGCTTGCCGAGGCAGAGGCTGACGTTCATCTAAACCATCCGCATTGCGCCAAATTCTGTGTACTTGGCGGTGCCAGTTGTTCGGGCTGAGGATCAGTTCACCCTGAACTCACCCACCATATTGCGCCATTCTCCCGGCGCGATCATCTTGCGATGCGTAAACCTGACCGAGTGTAGTGGCCCATCGATTTCTCTTTGCCAGAAATCAATGAAATCGAACAGTTTGGGATGATCGGGTGCCAGGTCGTATTCCTGCCAGATGAACGTGTTCAGAACGTGTATATAGTCGGGCATGTGATAGTAGAATTCTGCCGTCGTCAGCCCGTACCCCTTAAGCATTAACTCTGTTTCGCTTTGCTCCATGCAGACCTCCAATTTCATGCAAGGTCTCTTCATGGTAGCACGAAAACCCCCTAACCCTTAGTTAACAATATGTTACTCAGGCGTTACGCTTGTTTTTCGCATGCAAAATCGTTGCTTGCTTGCACCTTATGTGCTGGGTCTGATAAGGTACATCCACAAGATATAGACCCTGCACAAAGAACGGGCAGTTTACGTGAGCGATACGCCAGAAATTCCTGAAAACATGGATGAAACCCCACCGGAGCGCCCTGTTTACGACGGTCCGACGGTCTCAATCGAATCCGAGATGCGCACTTCGTATCTCGATTACGCGATGTCGGTCATCGTGTCCCGCGCGATCCCTGATCTGCGCGACGGGCTGAAACCTGTACACCGCCGCATCCTCTATGCGATGCACGAAACAGGAAACACCCACGACAAGGCCTATCGCAAATCGGCCCGTCCGGTTGGCGATGTGATGGGTAAATATCACCCACACGGCGACAGCGCGATCTATGATGCGCTGGTCCGGATGGCGCAGGACTTCTCGATGTCGCTGCCGCTGCTGGACGGTCAGGGCAACTTTGGTTCGATGGACGGCGATAACCCAGCGGCCATGCGTTACACCGAAGTACGGATGGACAAGCCCGCCGCGTCCCTGCTGGCCGATATCGAAAAAGAAACAGTCGATTTTCAGGACAACTACGACGGCAAGGACAAAGAGCCGACGGTCCTGCCCGCCCGTTTTCCGAACATGCTGGTCAACGGTGCCGGTGGTATCGCCGTGGGTATGGCGACGAACATCCCGCCGCACAATCTGGGCGAAGTGGTCGACGCGACCTTAGCACTTATCGACGACCCGGATCTGACGTCCGAGCAGTTGATCGAGTACGTCCCCGGCCCCGACTTTCCGACCGGCGGCGTCATGCTGGGTCGATCCGGCGCGCGCAAAGCTTATCTGGAAGGCCGTGGCAGCGTCATCATTCGCGCCAAGACCCGCGTGGAAGAACTGCGCAAGGATCGCTATGCCATCGTCGTGGATGAGATCCCCTATCAGGTGAACAAAGCTTCGATGATCGAAAAGATCGCCGAAGCTGTGCGTGAGAAGCGTATCGAAGGCGTCAGCCATGTGCAGGACGAATCCGACCGCAATGGCGTACGAGTTGTTGTGGAACTGAAGCGTGACGCGACACCCGAAGTGGTTCTGAACCAGCTTTATCGTTTCTCGCCGATGCAAACCTCGTTTGGCTGCAACATGCTGGCTCTGAACGGTGGTAGACCTGAACAACTGACTCTGCGTCGGTTCCTGACCAGCTTCATTGATTTCCGTGAAGATGTTGTTGCCCGCCGCACTGCCTATGACCTGCGCAAGGCGCGGGAACGCAGCCATATCCTGTGTGGCTTGGCAGTGGCCGTGTCCAACGTTGATGAGGTCGTTGCCACGATCCGCTCGTCTGCCGACGCCGCCGAAGCGCGCGAAAAACTGATGACCCGTCGCTGGCCTGCGGCTGAGATCGAAAGCTATCTGCGCCTAATCGACGATCCTCTGTCCAAGATGAACGATGATGGCACCTATAACCTGACAGAGGTTCAGGCCCGTGCAATCCTGGATCTTCGCCTGCAACGACTGACCCAACTGGGCGTCAAAGAGGTCACGGACGAGCTGGAAGAACTGGCCGCCAAGATCAAGGAATACCTTGATATTCTGTCCTCGCGCGAGCGGATCATGTCGATCATCGGCGATGAGCTGCGCAGTGTACGCGATCAATTCGCAGTGCCGCGTCGCACCCAAATCGTCGACTGGTCCGGCGACATGGAAGACGAAGACCTGATCGAACGCGAAGATATGGTCGTGACAGTCACCTCGGGCGGTTACATCAAGCGTACACCGCTGGCTGACTTCCGCGCCCAGAAACGCGGCGGCAAGGGCTTGTCCGGAATGCAGACCAAGGAAGAGGACGTGGTCACCACTCTCTTCGTGGCGAACACTCATACGCAGCTTTTGTTCTTCACCACCGACGGAATGGTCTACAAGCTCAAGACCTGGCGCCTGCCGCAATCGGGACGCACCGGTAAAGGCAAGGCGATCGTCAATATCCTGCCCATCCCGACAGGCGTTTCCATCGCGGCGATCATGCCGGTGGATGTTCCTGATGAAGAATGGGAGAACCTGCAGATCGTCTTCGCAACCAGCGCAGGCGACGTACGTCGCAATGCGCTGAGCGACTTCACCAACGTCAAACGTAACGGCAAGATCGCTATGGACCTGCCGGAAGACGTGGAACTGGTAAACGCGCGTATCTGTTCGGAAGACGATGACGTGATGCTGGTCACCAACTCAGGCCGCGCAATCCGTTTCCAGACGACGGATGTCCGTGTCTTCAAGGGCCGTAAATCCACCGGTGTACGTGGCATCAAGCTGTCTAACGGCGATCGGGTCGTATCGATGTCGGTGATCCGCCATTTTGACGCAACCTCTGACGAACGCGCCGCATATCTGAAGATGCGCCGCGCGGTCGCCGGCCTGACCGACGATGCCGAAGCTTCGGACGAAGAGGCCAACGAAATGGCCACGATCAGTCAGGAACGCTATGCGGAAATGTCTGCGGCCGAAAACCTGCTCCTGACCATCACCGCTGGCGGTTCCGGCAAGCTCAGCTCGTCTCATGACTACCCGGTTCGTGGCCGCGGTGGCATGGGGGTCGCTGCCATGGACAAAGCCATGCGAGGCGGTGAGCTTGTGGCGTCGTTCCCTGTTGAAATCGACGATCAGATCATGCTGGCCACGTCCAAGGGACAGTCGATCCGAGTGCCGGTCGAAGGCATTTCCTTCCGGTCGCGGTCGGCAGGTGGTGTTAAGGTGTTCAATACCGGCAAGGGCGAAGAGGTCGTCAGCGTTGCCTGGATCGCCGATCAAGGCGAGGAAGGCGGCGAGGAATAGGCTCGCCAGAAGCTAAGCAAAAGGGACCAATGTGACTGCTCACATTGGTCTTTTCTTTTCCATCTAAGGCTTGCTCGGCCTTAGACTGTCAAACCATGCCATCACCTCGACGGGCCACCATTTGGGCACCCGATGGCCCCCTTGGAATCCTAGGACCGAGATCGAGCTATCGCCCGGGCAACCGGCCCACGCCCGCTGATCGAAATCCTCTTTCCGTAAAACATCCGCTGTCTCGCAACCAACCAGTGCCGCCAGACTGTCGACAACTTCCACCGCCCCCATATACCCGGACCACCCCGGCTTGGGGGTGGAACCCCCGAACGGAATGACGGAATCGTCATAGCCGTGCGTGTGCAGCATATCAAAGTCGAAACCTGAATGAGCGCACGGACCTAGCTGATCACGCAGGGGTGTGCCGTTAATCGGGGCAAATGCGCGAAAACGCGGATCGCGTTCAGCGCAGGCCAGATACCACGCGAACGATCCCCCTCGTGAGTGACCGGCAACCACTATTCGATCAGGATCAAGAGGAAACCGCTCCACCGCATCCGTGATCACATCCGAGCTAAAGCCGAAATCGTCCCGCTCATCCGGACCCAAGGCCCAGACCCAGCCGGTACCCGGCCCGTTATAATAGGAAATCTCAAGCGCTGTCGGCGCGATGAAAGCATAGCCGTGCTCGAGAAAGGGCTGAACCAGATCGATGTCCTGAATCGAGCCCTGGCCGGTGCCTCCGGAGCCGTGAAAGTAAAGTACTGCGGGAAATGGCCCCTCGCCCCGGGGAAACAGCGCGCTGTATTGACGTTCCCCAACTTTACAAGGCGCGCCAGTGCCGCCGCATTCATACGACTGATACAGGAGCCGAAAGCGGATCTCAGGATAGTAATCGCCCACAGTTATCGAAACGGCTAGCACCGCAACGAGAGCTGCAACTAATCGTAGGATGACGACTCTTTTTCCTAACCTCACAATTTGTAGAGGCCCGAAAACTTCTCCTCAAGATAGCTCAGCAGCGGTTCAGGTCCGTGTTCAACACCACTAGCACGGCGAATGATGTCCCGCGGCGCATAAAGGCCACCGTATTGCTGCACATTCTCGCGCAGCCATCCTGTTGCACCAGAAGTGTCGCCCTTGGCCAGTTGCGCATCCAGATCCGGTACAGCGGCGCGCAGCGGCTGATACAGGCATCCGGCATAAACATTGCCCAGAGAGTAAGTCGGGAAGTATCCGAACAATCCTACTGACCAGTGAACGTCCTGCAGGCAGCCGTTTGACGGCTTGTCCACCGCATAGCCGAAATCGGTGTTGAAACGATCATTCCATGCTGCCTCAAGATCACCGACAGACAGGTCGCCCGACATCAATGCCCGCTCAAGATCGAAACGGAGCATGATGTGCAGGTTGTACTGCACCTCATCCGCCTCGGTTCGGATGTAGCCATTATGAACCCGGTTGACCGTTGCATAGAACGCATCTGCATCTGCTATTCCAAAATCACCGAATATTTCGGTCATCTGCCCGAACAGCCAGCCGGTAAACGCACGCGAGCGGCCCAGTTGGTTCTCGTAAATCCGGCTTTGGCTTTCGTGCACACCCATCGAAACACCACGACCCAGCGGTGTCAGCGCGTAGGCCGGGTTGATCCCCTGCTCATAGGCTGCATGGCCAACCTCGTGAATGGTGGAGTAAAAACAGTTGAACGGATCGGTCGCGCTGGTCCGCGTTGTGATCCGCACATCCGACCCGCTGCCAGAACTGAACGGGTGCACGGCTTTATCAACGCGGCCCTTGTTCAGGTCATAGCCGAACGCCACAGCCAGTTTCTGAGACAGACGCATCTGGTCCAGCTCATCGAATGTACCAGACAAAGCCTGAGGTTCGGGTTGGTCCAGGACAGCAGCACGCAGCTCGACCAATCGAGGACGCATTTGGTCAAAGATCGCGGCGATCTGATCGCCCGTTGTATAAGGCTCATAGTCTTCGACCATGGCGTCATAGATATTTCCGCCTTGCGCCAGCGCGGCACCTTCCTCGCGCTTCAGTGCAACAACCTCTTCCAAAACTGGCAAAAAGGCTGCAACGTCTTCATCGGCTCGCGCTCGTGCCCACTTTCCCTGCGCGGCGGAAGTCACGCGCGCAATAGCCTTCGCCAGGTCAGCAGGAACTTTGATTGTACGCTCGTATGAGCGCCGGATTTCTCGCAACTGGGCTTGTCCCGCCTCGCAACTGGTTTCTGCTTTTTCCAGCCAATCGGCGACGCGCGGATCGGACCGCCGCGCGTGCAACACAGCCTCGATCGCCGCCATTTCTTCGGCACGTTGCGGGGCAGCTCCGCGTGGCATCACCGTCTCCTGGTCCCAGCCAAGCCGACCGGCAATCTGCCCAAGGGCCGAGGTTTCACGCTGATAAGCCATCAGATCGTCAAATGCAGTCATTTAAGTCATGCTCCACGAAGCGAGGTTGCAATAGGATAAGCAGTCAGGAAACGCGCCCGCAGGATCAGTGTCCAGACCACAACCGCAAGGAACTGGTGGAAAATGGCGATCTGCCACGGCGCGCCGTAAACGACCGTCAGAATGCCAATCACCACCTGTAGCGCTAGGGCCGCAAATGCTGCGTTGAACGCAAACCGGGTCTGAGGATGAGCACTGGTGCTGCCGCGACGCCAGACGACAATAGCAAAGGCAAACAACAGGTAACCCGCGCAGCGGTGAATGAACTGCACCAGCCCGGGGCTCTCGAAGAAATTGCGCCACATCGGCTCCAACATCGCCGCATCTGGCGGCAGCAACTGCCCCCCGATCAACGGCCAGTCAGTGTATGAGCGACCGGCATCGATACCGGCGACCAAGGCCCCGATGAGTATCTGCAAAAAGGCAAAGTGCATCAGGCCGGTCGACAGGGAGAACAGTTTTTCCTCTTTCGCACGCCGGGCCTGCATCAGATCGCGTTCCTCGCGACCCAACATAAAGATGTACCACGCAAGATATCCAAGGATCACAAAGGCCAGTCCCAGATGGATCGCCAGCCGATAGCTGGCAACAGCGATCATGCCCTCGCCTTGGGTCACGCCCGAGGCCACCATCCACCAACCAACAGCCCCCTGAACACCGCCCAGAATGCCAGGGACCAGCAATCGTCCGGTCCACCCGGCCGGGATCTTACGCGCCACAAGGAAACCAAAGAACCCGATGGCCCAGATCAGGCCAATCACACGGCCCAGCTGACGGTGACCCCATTCCCACCAGTAGATGAATTTGAAATCATTCAGCTCCATCCACTGGTTCTGAATGCGCCACTGGTCGATCTGTTTGTACTTGTCGAACTCCGCCTGCCAGTCGGCCTCATTCATCGGAGGGATCGCACCGGTGATCGGGCGCCATTCAGTGATCGACAGGCCACTATCGGTCAAACGGGTCAGGCCACCCACCGCAATCATTACGACTACCAGCGCAAACAGGATCATTAACCAGATCCGAATGGCCCTGCGGGCACCACCGCGTCCGCGGTCGATCATACCCGGTTGTACAGATTGTTGTTTTTCGTTGTCTGAGACTTCTTCGAAGATGCTGCGCTTACCGCTCATGCTGTCCTCATGTCCTGGATTTCATCGCAAGCTAGGGCCAAGGGGTGGCAAGGTCCAGCCTCAGCCCTTGTCCTTCCAGCGGACCATCTGACGCATGATCCCGTGCAGCATCTGCACATCCGCCCGCGTCATGCGCATCCGTGACCACAGATTGCGCAAATTGGTCTTCATACCCTCGGCCTTTTCAGGAGGATAAAAGAACCCCGCCTCTTCCAGCCGGTCTTCATAATGCTCAACCAGCTTCTCGACTTCGATCCCGGTGGCCCAGTCACCTTTGCCCAGATCAGTGGCCTCATGCACCACATCGCCGGTCTGCCGCATCCACTCATAGGCAGTCAGCAATACACATTGCCCAAGATTAAGCGATGCATACTCCGGGTTCACCGGGACCGAGATAATCGCGTTCGCTTTGGCGATATCCTCATTCTCAAGCCCTGCCCGTTCCGGCCCGAAAAGAACCGAGACCTTCTCGCCTGCTGCAACCTTTTCAGCAGCGATCTGCATCGCACGTTCCGGACTATATACCGGCTTGGTCAGCCCGCGCTGACGCGCTGTTGTGGCAAAGACGAACGTGCTGTCAGCCAATGCTCCGGCAAGATCATCAAATAGCTGTGCTTCATCCAGCAGTCGCCCCGCGCCACTGGACATCGCAACAGCCTTGGGGTTCGGCCATCCGTCGCGGGGCGCCACGATCCGCATCCGGTCCAGCCCGAAATTCCACATCGCGCGCGCGGCTGCGCCGATGTTCTCACCCATCTGGGGGCGCACGAGCACAAATGAAGGCTGAGATCTGTCGCTTGGCATGGCTTTCTCCGAAAACTCCGCCTGCTCTAATCCTCGTACCGACGCAGGGCAAGGCTCTGCGACAAGCATTTAACCCTGCCAGAGGTATAAAAGTTTGCTTCCCCGTCGCAATCCGCTAAACCCCGCCAAAGACCAAAGCGAAGGATGCGCCAATGGACACCCCCGAGCAGCCACAGATTTACCTGATTACCCCTCCGTCGATCGAACTGAGCCGTTTTCCCGATCGGCTGGCCCGGGTTCTGGATGGGGCCGAGATTGCCTGCATCCGTATGGCGCTTGCCGGAAGCGACGAAGACGCCATTGCACGCGCAGCCGATGCCTGCCGCGAAGTGGCCCACGCGCGGGATGTGGCGCTGGTCATTTCCAACCATGTTCTGTTGGCACAGCGCTTGGGTTTGGATGGGGTGCATCTGGACGACGCGGCCCGATCGGTACGTGCAGCGCGCAAGGAACTGGGCGCTGATGCAATTGTTGGTAGTTTTTGCGGCAACTCCAGCCATGATGGCATGACCGCTGGGGAAGCGGGTGCAGATTACGTCGCCTTCGGACCTGTTGGCAGCACATCACTGGGCGATGGGACCCTTGCTGAACGTGATCTGTTCCAGTGGTGGTCTGAAATGATCGAAGTGCCGGTTGTGGCCGAAGGTGGTCTGACCCCAGAGATCGTGCGCAGCCTGACACCCTGCACCGATTTCTTTGGCATCGGAGAAGAGATCTGGTCCGAAGACGATCCTCTCGCCGCGCTGAACACTCTGATCACAGCGATGGCTTAGATCGGCAGATACGGCCCCAGGCTCAAATATACCCCGATCAACGCGATCATCATCGAGGCCAGGATGGATATCCGGCCTCGGTAGCGATGTGATCCACGCGAAAGTAAAAGCGTCACGAAATATGCGCTGATCATAATGGCCAGCATCGCAAGCAAGGCCCCAGACAAGTAACCCAGCAGCGCTGGTGGGACTCTGTCAGGTGGAATTCCAACTTTGGACAAGGAATCCGACAGCGCGATCCCATGTGGTAACGCTGCGAGAAAAACGAGAAATACGCGCAGAAAGCCCAGACGCCTTGCAAACAGGTTCCACACCGCGACGACGACGATCGTAATCGGCAGAAGTTGCGCAGACGCCGCCTCGGAAACCCCAATCATCTGGTAGGTCCCCAAGGTCGCTGCTGTCGTCACACCCAAGACCATAATCAAATATTGGATCAAAGCTGGCCGCGCCCTGACGGACAGAAACAGCATTGCCAGAACAAATATAATCTGTTCGGGCCCATGTGGCAGAACACGGCTGATCCCTTTTGGAAAATATGTCTCAAGTGTCTGTCTGGCATCCAGTCCGGCTCCACCTTGCAGTGGTATCAGCGGACTGGTCTCTCCCCCATCCAGATAACCGGTGTACGGGGCGTCAACACCCTGTTGTTTGAGCACCATTGGTCCGCTGTCAGCGGGCCAGGTCAGACGCAGAGCACTTGCGCCTGACGGCAACTCCCCGGTCAACAAAACCCGGGAAATTCGAACTACATCTGGATTACCCACGACAGGAATCCGCGAACCTTCATAGGATAACTCAATCGGCCCGTTGGCATCGACTTGCAGAGTTCCTTTCCAGGAGTTGATGAACTCGTGCAGTTCAGATTCCAGTTCCGTCGATACCAAACGCCGAAGTTCTCTGTAGCGCGCAGACCGCAAAGCCTCAGAAGGATCACCACCGACCAATGCGGCTTCGGCATTCATACTGATATCCAGAAACAACCTATCCCCATCAACGCGAAAATCGACAACCGTTGGGGAAGCAGGTTGCGCTGTGACTTGCTGTGACCAAGTAAGCAAAGCCGTAAAAAACAGTATAAAAATCAGGCAGAAACGAAGAATAATTGTCAGATCGACAATGCTTCTCATGCGCAATGAACCATCAAAGAAACGAACTCAACTCTCATTAGTATTGATTGTTGAACCGATTGCATTTGATGGCAAGCCCAAACGTGAATTCCTGTTGGCGGTAACGATCTGACTTGCACGTCCATCAGGCCTGCGGCATGACAGCGACATGACACAGACCAGTGAAATCCTTTGCATCGGTTCCGTCCTTTGGGATGTTATCGGCAGATCAGCCAGTCACATGCGGCAGGGATCGGACGTGCCCGGTCGCATAACGCGCCTTCCAGGCGGTGTTGCCATGAATATCGCGATGACTCTGGTTCGATTTGGCATGACCCCTACTCTCCTCACCGCAATCGGGCGCGATCCCGAAGGGGATGAATTGGTTCATGCCTGCTCCCGCCTGGGAATGATCACAGACCACATCTACCGTTCTCAGGATTTGCCCACCGATCGCTATATGGCTGTCGAAGGTGCAAATGGTTTGATCGCAGCCATTGCGGATGCTCATTCATTGGAAGCAGCTGGCGCCAAGATCCTGCGTCCCTTGATGCATGGGCCACTGGGGTATGAAAACACTCCATTCGAAGGTCCAATTGCCTTGGATGGCAACCTGACGCTGGACCTGTTGGAAGAGATCGCCCAAAGCCCGGCATTCGCCAAAGCTGACCTGCGCGTGGCACCTGCCTCCCCCGGCAAAGCAGAACGCCTTCTGCCGTTTTTGAAACATGCCCGTGCAACACTCTACGTGAACCTCGAAGAAGCCGGGCTACTGTGCCAACGCGAGTTTTCCGACTCCGAAAGTGCCGCCAATGGATTGCTGGAACGCGGCGCTCTGCGGGTGCTGGTGACTGATGGCGGCAATTCAGCGACTGTCGGCACAGCTTCGGGCGTCCTTACCCAAACACCCCCATCCGTTCTTGTTACGCGCGTAACAGGTGCGGGCGATACATTCATGGCAGCTCATATAGCTGCCGAAGCCAATGGCGCTGCCAGCGACGAGGCCCTGACCCGCGCTCTGCACGCTGCCGCAACTTACGTTTCCGGAGAAACCCCACTGTGATCGACATTCAATACTCTGCCGAGGTTCGCGCTGCAAAAGATGCGGGCAAACCAATCGTTGCGCTGGAAAGCACCATCATAACACACGGCATGCCCTACCCTCAGAACATCGAGGTTGCTGCGCAAGTCGAACAGGATATCCGCGACGCTGGTGCGGTTCCCGCCACCATGGCCGTGATCAAAGGCAAACTGCATGTTGGGCTGGAAGCGGACCAGCTGCAGGATCTGGGAAAGGCTCAGGGCGTTGCCAAAATTTCGCGCGCCGACATGGCCGCCTGCATCTCCTCTGGTGGTACCGGCGCCACCACGGTTGCCGCGACCATGATCGCTGCGCACTATGCCGGTATCGAGGTCTTTGCGACAGGTGGCATTGGTGGCGTTCATCAGGGCGCCGAAACTTCGTTCGACATATCGGCTGACCTGCATGAGCTTGCACAGACACCAGTCACCGTCGTGGCTGCGGGTGCCAAGGCAATCCTCGATCTGGCCAAAACACTGGAAGTGCTGGAAACACTGGGCGTTCCCGTCATCGCCCACGGTCAGAACGAATTCCCCGCCTTCTGGTCCTCAAAATCACCCTATGCAGCCCCATTGCGCATGGATAGCGCTGATGAGATTGCCCGGGCACATGCCACGCGCCGCGCGCTGGGCCTGCCAGGAGGACAGCTTATCGCCAACCCGATTCCGGCGGCAGATCAAATCCCAACCGAAGAGCTTGCCCCTATCATTGCCTCCGCACAGGCCGACGCCGACACACACAGGATCACGGGCAAGGCAGTTACGCCCTACCTGCTGCAGCGGATTTTTGAACAGACCGAGGGTCGTTCGCTGGTCGCGAACATCGCATTGGTACGGAACAATGCGCGTCTGGCAGCAGGTATCGCCCGAGCTTTGGCAGAACAGGCCGAGTAGCCAACTGGGATTTAAGCTATTGTACCAACGCCCCGGACTACTTAACTAATTCCGCAAACCGCTCGGATCCGTAATGAACACACCGTTTGACGAAGAACCTCAACGCCGCCCCGGCCTGTTTTCCCGGCTTCGCGGGTCCTTTCTGACGGGTATCGTCGTCATTGCTCCGGTTTGGCTGACGGTCTGGTTGATTTGGTCGGTGGTCGGATGGATCGACAGCGCGGTGCTGCCGCTGGTTCCACAGCGTTTCCAGCCCGAGGAATATGTCGGGATCAACCTGCGTGGCGTTGGCGTAATCATCTTCCTGATCTTCACCATCATCGTCGGCTGGATTGCCAAAGGCATTCTTGGCCGCTCGCTGATCCATTTTGCCGAAAGCCTGGTCGACCGTATGCCTGTCATTCGTTCGGTCTATTCGGGGATCAAACAGATTTCCGAAACGGTATTTGCACAGACTGAACGGTCTTTCGAAAAGGCCTGCCTCATCCAATATCCGCGCCGCGGTATCTGGGCGATCGGATTTGTCTCGACCACGGCGAAGGGCGAGGTCAGCGATCGCGCCGAGACCGGAGGCGAACTGTTGAGTGTGTTTGTACCAACAACGCCAAACCCGACATCCGGATTTCTACTATTTTTCCCGGCCGAGGACGTCATCCTTTTGGATATGTCTATCGAAGAGGCAGCAAAACTGGTGATTTCGGCCGGCCTTGTCTATCCGAATGACAAGGACCCAACACAGCCACCCGAGTAGTCAGCCGAACATTGCGGGCAGATCCACCGTACTGCGTTCGCCCAAATCTTCCTTATGCTCACTCAGAAAACGATCCGCAGCCTCGCGACCCGCTTTCTTGAGTTTGTGAAGGATGACCGGGTTTGGAACGGTTTTGGTGGCGACAGACAGGCTGTTCATCAAATCGTTATCCGCGATCATATGAACCAGTACCCGGCTCATCTCGCCTGCTTTAAGCTTGCCGTCCTTCAGCAGCCGTTGAACGAAGTTGATTGCTCGCAGTTCGCGGAACAATGAAGAGTTAAAGCTAATCTCGTTGATCCGGTTCTGGATTTGCTGCGGGGTCTTGGGCACTTCATCCCGCTCCAGCGGATTGATGTTCACAACGACGACATCATCGGGCAAATCGTCATTGAACAACGGATAAAGCGCCGGATTACCGGTATAGCCGCCGTCCCAATATGCTTCGGTGCGTTCTGTCTCGGGATCGAAGATCTCAACCGCCTGAAACAGGTTCGGCAGACAGGCAGACGCCAGGATCGCATCGGTCGAAACTTCATGGCCCGTGAAAACCCGTATCTTGCCACTACGCACACAAGTGGCGCAAACGAACAATTGCGGGCCTTCGTCGGCGCAAATCTCATCAAAGTTGAAACGGTCAACCACCGAAGTCAGTGGATTGTGATAGAACGGCCCATAAGCATAGGGTGAAACCATTCGTGACCAGGTGTCTGCCACAGAAAACGGTAGCGAGTATTCCATGGCCTGAGCGATCTGTGCAGGCTCCATCCCGCTAATCCAGTTCGCGATGCGCATATCACCCACTGCGCCCATACGCTTCCACAGACCATTCAAACACTCCCGCGCCCCGTCGCGGCCCGCATGGACCATCCCGGATTTGAAGGCCGCCCCGTTTAGCGCCCCGGCTGAGGTGCCCGTGATGGCCGCAACCTCAAGATCTTCCTCGTCCAGCAGACGATCCAGCACGCCCCAGGTAAACGCGCCATGCGCACCTCCACCCTGCAATGCCAGATTGATTTGTTTCATTTCCCGGTTCTTTCCCGCCATTACCCGTAAGCTATCGAAGGTTGTAGGGCGATCACAACGCCGTCCAGCCACCATCCACAGAAATCGTCGTGCCGGTGATCTGTGCAGCGGCATCCGAACACAGGAAAACTGTCGTCCCGCCCAGCTGCTCGACGGTGGCAAACTCTTTCGATGGCTGCCGTTCCAACATGACGTTCTTGATCACGTCTTCGCGGCTCATGTCGTATTCCTTCATCGTGTCGGGGATCTGCGCCTCGACCAAAGGAGTCAGCACATAACCCGGGCAGATGGCATTGCAGGTGATCGGCTCCTGCGCGGTTTCAAGCGCAACGGTTTTGGTCATGCCGACCACGCCGTGCTTGGCGGCCACATATGCCGCTTTGAAAGGCGAAGCCGTCAGACCATGCGCTGACGCGATATTAACCACACGCCCCCAGCCAGCTTTTCGCATCATCGGCAGGGCCGCTGCCATGGTGTGGAAAGTCGAGTTCATGTTGATCGCGATAATCGCATCCCATTTCTCGACAGGAAACTGATCGATTGGTGAGACGTGTTGGATACCTGCGTTGTTGACCAGAATATCGCAGGCGCCTGCCTGTTCGATCAGCGCTCGGCACTCCTCACCTTTGGACATATCGGCCTTGATGTATCGGGCATTGGTTCCGGTTTCCTTGCCAATCTCAGCAGCCAGCGCATGATCTTCGTCGCGGTCCGTGAATGAGTTCAGCACGACATCCGCTCCGGCCTTGGCCAGTTCCCGCGCGACACCCAAACCAATGCCAGAGTTTGATCCGGTGATGATTGCTGTTTTTCCCGACAGGCTCATGAGGGCTCTCCAAATGACTCAGATTTGCCGACACAGTGCCATGCTGCACGTGCAAAGAAAACGGGGAAACATCACTCTTTCCGGATCACATCATCGCGCATTGCCATCGTGCAAATCAGGAAAACCCGACCACAAAAAAACGCCCGCACGAAGCGGGCGTTAAGTTATTGAGGCAGGTTTCATACAGGCAAGAAACCTATCGAGCAGTGCATCCTTTATAAGCAATTCCTTGCATTCATCCAAGCTAAAAGTTTGATAATATGAAAAATCATCGGTACGGTGAATCCCAACAAAATAAGGCCAGAGCAGGATTGTTTCCAAAATGAGCCAGGATTTTCTACACCCGTTTCGCTCTCTGATCACGGGAATCGCCACCATTTTCGCCGCATCGATGGCACATGCAGAATCGGCGCATGGCATAGCTATGTATGGGGACCCTGCTCTACCACCGGATTTTGTGTCTCTGCCCTATGCTAACCCTGACGCGCCCAAAGGCGGCAAGGTCGTGTTTGGAAATACCGGCGGCTATGACAGCCTCAACCCGTTCGTACAAAAAGGCACCTCTCCGTGGCAGCTTCGGTTCTGGACACACGAAGGTCTGATGGGTCGCTCCTGGGACGAACCTTTCACCCTTTACGGGCTGTTAGCCGAATCGGTTGAGACAGCTCCGGACCGTTCATGGGTCGAATTTACACTGCGAGAAAACGCGCGATTCTCGGACGACAGCCCCGTCACGGTGGATGATGTCATCTGGTCGTACGAGACATTGGGAACCGAGGGACATCTGCGCTATCGCGGCTTGTGGTCCAAGATCGACAGTATCGAACAGACAGGCCCCAGATCAGTTCGGATCACGTTCAATGAACCTGACCGCGAACTTGCGATGCTCGCCGGGTTGCGACCGATCCTGAAGAAAGACCAATGGGAAGGTAAGGATTTCGCCAGCGCCCAGCTGCACGACGTCCCGATTGGAACCGGCCCCTATGTGATCGATGACTATGAGGCCGGGCGCTATGTCAATCTGCGCCGAAACCCAAACTATTGGGGCGAAGATATTCCATTTCGTCGCGGTACCATGAACCTCGATGATATTCGGATCGAGTTTTACGGCGACCAGACCGTTCTGTTCGAGGCATTCAAGGCCGGAGAATTGTCAGCCGTCCGCGAATTCAACGCCGACAAATGGAATACGCAGTACAACTTCCCTGCCGTCCAGCGTGGTGACGTAATCAAAACCGAAATCCCACATGGTAAACCATCAGGAATGACCGGCTTCGTGATGAACACGCGCAAGGCCCCCTTTGATGACTGGCGCGTGCGTGAGGCCCTGTTGCTGGCCTTCAACTTTGAGTTCATCAACGACACCATCACCGGCGGCGCACAACCCCGGATCACTTCCTACTTCTCGGGTTCTGATCTGGCGATGCAGCCCGGGCCCGCAACTGGGCGCGTGGCTGAACTGTTGGAGCCTTATGCAGATGACCTTCTGCCCGGTACGATCGAAGGGTATGAACTGCCTCAGGGTGATGGATCTGCACGCAATCGTTCAAACATCCGTAAAGCGGCCAAACTCCTGGAGGAGGCTGGCTGGACCATTCAGGACGGTGTCTTGCGAAATCAGAATGGTGACACCTTTACGTTGACAGTCCTGCTGCAGCAGGGCGATAGCGACATGCAGACCGCTGTAGACATCTACTCACGCGCGCTCGAACGTCTGGGTATTCAGGTTCAAACCGAGACCGTCGATAACGCTCAATACACTGGTCGTGTCGCAGAACTTGATTTCGACATTACCCCATTCCGTCGTGCACTCTCGCTTTCGCCCGGCAACGAGCAACGTCTCTATTGGGGCAGCGAAGGTGCGGAAACGCCCGGAACCCGAAATCTGATGGGCGTAGCTTCACCTGCCGTAGACGGCATGATCGACGCCATGCTCGCCTCAGAAAGCCACGAAGACTTTGTTGCCGCGACGCGTGCGCTCGACCGTGTGCTGACCGCCGGTCGCTATGTTATTCCGATCTGGAGCTTTGATGTCGGTCGGATTGCCCACGCTAAAGAGCTGAAACAGCCAGAGAAGCTTCCGATTTACGGCGACGGTCCCGAATACATGCCACAGGTTTGGTGGTACGAGGATTGACGACCACGCTCTATTTCCATATTTCATGAAATATGGAAATAGAGATTCACGATAAGCTGGGCGCATTGGCGCATCCCAAACGACTGGACCTGTTTCGGCTGTTGATGCGGAGATACCCGGATTCTGTTCCAGCCGGTCAAATTGCTGAAGCGCTGGACCTTAAGCCCAATACCACGTCTACCTATCTCAACGCCCTCAAGGCGGCTGACCTGATCGAACAGAGCCGTCATGGCACCTCGCTGCAGTATACAGCCAAACTCCCGGCTGTTCGCGAGCTGTTTGGCGGTCTGTTGGGCGAGTGCTGCCAGAACCGACCCGATTTGTGCATCACCAGATCCGGAGATCCCCTCATGACCAGCTCTGACCGCGTTCTGAACGCCCTGTTCATCTGTACCGGGAACTCGGCCCGCTCAATCATGGCAGAGGCCATTCTGAACCAAGAAAGTAACGGCATCATTAGGGCTTTCTCAGCCGGAACAGCACCTTCTGGGTCACCGAATGCAGATGTTTTGGAACTGCTTCGACAAAAAGGATACGACACCGCCGATCTTCGTTCGAAATCGGTGGAAGAGTTTGCGGCAGAGGGTGCGCCGCAGATGGATTTTGTCTTCACAGTCTGCGACCACGCCGCGAACGAGGCATGCCCCGCTTGGCCCGGCCAACCGATGAGTGCGCATTGGGGACTTGCCGACCCGGTCAAAGCCCAGGGAACGGACGCACAGAAGAACCTTGCGTTTCAACAGGCGTACGGCCTGCTGAGAAACCGAATTACGGCATTTACCAGCCTGCCCTTCGAAACGCTCGACCGCATTTCGCTTCAACACAAGGTGGATGACATCGGCCGCATCACCGAGTGATCCACAAATCCACATACAGCCCAAGGATACCCCTTCATGAACATATTGGTTCTGTGTACCGGGAACTCTGCCCGGTCGATTTTGCTGGAATCGATCTTTAATCATACCGGCGACGGGCGGATACGCGCCTTTTCTGCTGGCTCGAACCCCACCGGCAGAGTGCATCCGCAATCTCTGACCCTGCTGAGCGCGCAGGGACATGACATCTCGGATGCTCGCTCCAAAAGTTGGGACGAATTTGCAATCGAAGGCGCTCCGGAAATGGACATGGTCATCACGGTCTGCGGGTCCGCAGCCGAAGAAACCTGTCCGGTCTGGCCCGGCGCGCCGGTACGCGCGCATTGGGGCGTGGAAGATCCCGCCGCCGCTGATGAGCCTGATTGGGATCAGGCATTTCGTACGGCCTATGACATCTTGGGCCGCCGGGCCGCAGCTTTGCTTGAATTGCCGGTAGAAACGATGGAGAGCGGCGAACTTTCTGCTCAGCTCAAGCGTATCGGAGGCATTCAATGAACGCGCGCAAGTACTTTGCTGAATTCCTCGGCACAGCTTTCCTGCTGATCGGTGTGGTTGGTTCGGGGATCATGGCGCAGACGCTTTCGGACGGAAACATCGCTCTGGCGTTGCTGGCAAACGCGATCGCCACGGGATGCATGCTTTATGCCATCATCACGACCCTGGGGCCGGTGTCTGGTGCGCATTTCAATCCTGCCGTGACCTTGGCCTTTGCCCTGCGCGGCGAACACCCCTGGAACGCGGTTGCCCCCTACATGGTGGTTCAGATCGCGGGCGGGATCGTTGGCGTCTGGGCCTCACACTACATGTTTGATCTGCCGATTCTTCAGACCTCTGAAACTCTGCACCGCACCGGGTCTCACCAGTGGTTTTCCGAAATCATCGCAACGCTGGGCCTGCTGTTCGTGATTTTCGGCGGAATTCGGCACAAACCGGACACTGTACCAGCGCTTGTGGGCCTCTATATCACCGGCGCCTACTGGTACACATCATCCACAAGTTTTGCGAACCCGGCGGTCACAATAGCAAGGGGGTTTACGGATACCTTTGCGGGCATATACCCTGCGCACATACCGATGTTCATCGTGATGCAGATTATTGCTGTGTTTATCGGGCACATAGTTCTGAATTGGCTGTTTCAGCCCGAAGAATAACGGACCGGCCGCCACTCACTTTCAAGCAGGTCCGAACGCCCGTTGCGGGATGTCCGCAGCGGGCAATTTTTTGCCACTTTGTTACGTTGCGTCAAGGTGCGACATTTTGTCATGTCATCTGCAACACCACCCCGTCCTTACCCTGTCTGGGGGAGAGCAGTCCTGAAACACGTACAAAGGAAAGCTCGCAGATGCTGAACTGGACTGATCTGACGCAAGACTGGAGTGCATCTTACGCGCGTGCCAAACGCCGTTTTCCGAACTTGCGCGACCGTGATATGGCGCGTGTCAAGAAGGACCGAAAACGGTTCGAAGCTTATTTGGCGGAGCGCCACCATCTGACTGTAAACGAAGCCCACGAAGAGGTAGAGGACTTTCTGTTCACGGAAGGACTGAACCGCGAACTGGCCAGCCGCTAGGCCAGAGATGTCACCCAAAGGATCGTAGCATCCTCGTCACTGACAGAAATCACATTGTGTCCCATGCTGCCGTCGTAATAGGCGCTGTCGCCTCGGCGCATCTCAACGGGTTCGTAGAACTCGGTATAGAGGCGGACAACGCCCGTCAGGACATACAGGAATTCTTCGCCGTCATGGCGCACCCACCCATCGAACTCTTCCATTGAACGGGCGCGAACGCGGGCGCGATATGGCAACATCTGCTTTTTTGTGAGCGCTTCAGCAAGCAATTCATGCTCGTATGTCGCGGTCGCGTGTGCTGTCCCTGCCCCCATCTTGGTCACTGCCATACGACCGATAACCTGATCACGCTCGGGCGGGGTGAAAAGCTGAGGCACTGAAATCTCCAGACCCGTCGCAAGCTTTTTCAGCGCGTCGTATGTCGGAGACATCTGACCATTTTCGATCTTGCTGAGCGTCGAGCGTGCAAGACCCGCCTGACTGGCTGCCTGCTCTAGTGTCCATTTGCGCGCCTTTCGCAGTTCGCGCACGCGGGCGCCAAGGTCTACGGGCTCAGGCTCGGTGCGGATACCGTTGTCACGTGCAATGCGGACGATGGATTTGTGATCGCGGCTGGTCATGCCCACGTCTATAGGGCCAGCGACCAGCGCTTGCAACGCGCGTTGCACAGCGATAGCCAGATCACATGTTGTCGATATTCGATCATGGCGCACCGCCGCCCTGCCCTGCACCATTCAATCTGGCCGCGCATGTTCTGCGCCATGCAGATGAAACCCCGGATAAAATCTCTTTGTCCGTATTGCGCACAGACGGGGATCAGAACTGGACCTACCGGGCATTGCAACGCGCTGTTCTGGCGACGGGCACCGGCCTGCTTCAGACTGGTTTGAACCCCGGTGACATCGTTCTGATGCGTTTGGGGAATACCGTGGATTTCCCGATCGCCTATCTCGGCGCAATCTCAGTTGGTCTTGTTCCGGTCCCAACCTCATCACAACTGACCGAACCGGAAACAGCAAAGATTATAGAAGAGCTGGCCCCCGATGCCGTTCTACGCGATCCCGGCGTTGCCTGTGCAGTTCATGAACGCGAGATCAGCCTGCAAGAGCTAGTCCAGATGCGCGAGCTGCCTGCTGCTTCTTATCAAATGGGTGATCCTGAAAGGTTAGCTTACGTTGTCTACACCTCTGGAACATCGGGGAAACCGCGTGCCGTAGCCCATGCCCATCGGGCTATCTGGGCGCGACAGATGATGGTGGATGGCTGGTATGGCTTGCGCCCCACCGACCGGCTGTGTCACGCGGGCGCTTTCAATTGGACCTACACGCTCGGTACCGGATTGATGGATCCCTGGACTATCGGAGCGACTGCCCTTATGCCCGAGCCCGGCACCGATACATCAGCACTGCCTGATCTGTTGCGAGAACATAAGGCAACAATCTTTGCCGCCGCACCGGGCGTATTCCGTAAAATACTGCAAAGCCACGAGAAAATGTCTCTACCCATTCTGCGGCATGGTTTATGTGCGGGGGAAAAACTGTCCCGCCATCTACATGAAAAATGGACCCATATCACGGGAACCGAGCTGTACGAGGCATATGGCATGTCCGAATGCTCGACCTTTATTTCCGCCAGCCCGACACATCCCGCCCGGGGTGACAGTCTTGGCCAACCCCAGCCGGGCCGCCGCGTGGCAATCATGGGGCCTGACGGGCCGGTACAGTTGGGTGAGGAAGGGACAATTGCGGTTCACCAATCAGACCCCGGATTGATGCTGACCTATCTCAACGCCCCTGACGAGGCGCGCGCCAGAATGCAGGGCGAGTGGTTCCTGACCGGCGATCAGGGTTCCATGGATGGCGATGGGCAGATCACCTATCTTGGCCGCGACGACGACATGATGAACGCAGGCGGCTATCGCGTTTCCCCGGTTGAGGTCGAAGCGGTACTGTCCAGCTATCCCGGCATATCGCAGGTCGGAGCTGCGGCTGTGGAGGTCAAACGGGACACATTCGTGATAGCAGCCTTCTATACCGGCCCAGAAAAGCTGGACGAGACGGCCTTGCGATCCTATGTCGAGGCAAATCTGGCGCGGTACAAGCAACCCCGTGCTTTTGTATATCTTCCGGCCCTGCCCAGCGGTGGCAACGGTAAACTCCTGCGCCGTGCATTGCCGGCCCATTTCAAGGCGTCTTCCGAATGACCCAGACTGTCAAACTCGACATCCTGTCCGATCCGATCTGCCCGTGGTGCTATATCGGCAAGACGCAACTGGACAAGGCGCTGGCCGAAGTGCCGAACCACCCCTTCGTGATTGAATGGCACCCCTTTCAATTGAACCCCGACATGCCCGACATGGGTATGGATCGCCGCGAATATCTTGAACGCAAGTTCGGTGGCAAGGAAGGTGCGGTTCGCGCTTACGCTCCGGTTGTTGAACACGCGGAAAACGCCGGGCTGAAGATCGATTTTGAGGGTATGCAGCGCACCCCCAATACACTGGATGCCCACCGATTGATCCACTGGGCCGGGATCGAAGGCAAACAGAACGAAATCGTCGACGCCTTGTTCGATGCTTACTTCGTGCAGGCCCGCGACATCGGGGATCACGAAGTTCTGGCCGACATCGCAGACAGTGTCGGGATGGATGCCGCGGTGGTGCTGAAACTGCTGCAATCGGATGCTGATCGCGAGGATATCCGCAAGCGTGACAGCCATTCACGCGAAATGGGTGTCAGTTCGGTCCCGACGTACATCGTCGCCAATCAACACGCCGTTCCGGGTGCGCAACCACCTGAAATGTGGGGAAAAGTGATCGGCGAAATCATGTCTCAAATTGAGGCTTCCTCTGCAGAATAGCACATAGATCTGTGCATTTTCCCACCTAGTCCAACCCGTTCAGCCGTGATAGCGCGAACGGGTAAGGAGTCTTTTATGGCCGACCGCATGTCCAAGGCGGAATTCATTGCGCTTATCGCAATGATGTTCGCCACCATCGCATTTTCGATTGATTCAATGTTGCCCGCCCTTCCCGAGATCGGCGCGCAGCTGAGCCCAGATGACGTCAACCGGGCGCAGTTGATCCTGACCTCTTTCGTGCTGGGAATGGGGATCGGCACATTCTTCACAGGCCCGATTTCGGATGCGGTCGGACGCAAGCCCGTGATCTATGCCGGTGCCGTCCTTTACATTTTCGCGTCCGCCGTAGCCTGGGCCAGTTCGTCGCTGGAAATGGTACTGGCTGCACGTGTGGTTCAGGGATTGGGCGCAGCTGGTCCGCGCGTTGTTGCCATGGCTGTCATCCGCGATCTTTATTCGGGTCGCGAAATGGCGCGGATCATCTCGATCGCGATGATGATCTTTACGTTGATCCCTGCTGCTGCCCCAATGCTGGGGGCTGGAGTCATTGCAATCGCAGGATGGCGCAGCATCTTCGTCTCCTTCATCCTGTTTGCCCTGATCGTCATACTCTGGATGGGCATCCGTCTGCCCGAGTCGTTGGCGCGCGAAAACCGCCGCCCGTTTCGTCTGCCGCTGATGGTATCCGCCGTGAAAGAGATGTTCGCGCATCCCACCGTGCGCCTGTCCATTCTGGTTCAGACCCTGTGTATGGGGGTGCTGTTCACCATGCTGACCATGGTGCAGCCGGTTTATGACATCATCCACGACCGAGCCGATAGCTTTCCGTTCTGGTTCGGCTTTATTGCGCTTGTCTCCGGATCTGCCAGCCTGCTGAACGCTGCATTGGTCGTGCGTGTTGGTATGCGGCGGATGGTGACCTGGGCCTTGGGTGGCCAGATATTGATCACATCGGCCGTCATCTCTGTAAGCATGATGAACCTGACGCCCGAAGCTGATTTTGCCCTGTTTGTCTTCTGGCAGACCACCGTGTTCTTTATGGCCGGTGTGACGATGGGCAACCTTAATGCCATTGCAATGGAACCCATGGGCCATATCGCAGGAATGGCCGCGTCGGTAATAGGATCGATTGCAACGGTTCTGGCGGCAGTCATCGCAGCGCCAGTGGGCCTGTTGTTCGACGGATCGTTGACACCACTGACCACCGGAATTCTGACCATGTGCGTGATCGGCTTTGGCCTGATGGTCCATATGGGCCGGATTGAAAACAGACTGCCCGCCTGATCTGTGCAGCGGCCGTGAATCGCGCTAACCTGCCTGTAATTGGTGGGGAGTTTTCGATGAGCGACTATTACGATCTGGGCATACATACCTGCCCGGTCACGACATCTTCGTCAGAAGCACAAACATGGTTCGATCGCGGTCTGGTCTGGACATACGGGTTTAACCATGACGAAGCGGTTGCCTGCTTTCAACGCGCGTTGGAACATGACCCCGAATGCGCAATGGCCCACTGGGGCATCGCTTACGCGGCTGGTCCCAACTACAATCTGCCTTGGGATCTGCGCGATGAGCGTGGACAGATCAAAGCCCTGAACTGCGCCTATGATGCCACCCAAAAGGCGCTGGCATTGATGGAAGGCTGTACTGCGTCTGAAAAGGCCCTGATCCGCGCCCTGCCCGCGCGATACCCGCAGCGCGACCCGGTCGAAGACATGCACATCTGGGATCACAACTTCGCTGATGCGATGCGGGTGGCCTTTGCCGAACAACCTGAACATCTGGATCTGCGCTCGATCTATGTTGAGGCCCTGATGAACCTGACGCCATGGCAGATGTGGGACCTGAAAACCGGGCAGCCTGCTGAAGGGGCCGCAACACTCGAGGCGCAGGAAGCACTCGAATGGGCGATGGCGAACAATCCCGCTACGATGACCCATCCCGGATTGCTGCACCTCTACGTCCATCTGATGGAAATGTCGCCCACGCCCGAAAAGGCCCTGAAAGCTGGTGATATTCTACGGACTCTCGTGCCCGATGCTGGCCATCTGGTGCATATGCCAACGCATATTGACGTACTTTGCGGACACTACCACAACGTCGTCTATTGGAATGAAAAAGCCTCCGAAGCCGATCTGAAGTATTACGAGCGTGAAGGTGCCTTCAACATCTACACGGGATACCGCCAGCACGATTATCACTTTGCCATCTATGGAGCTTTGTTCCTTGGTCAGATGGAACCCGCTTTGCGCGCCAACAAGGGTTTGTGGGATACAACACCCGAAGAGATGTTGCGCATCGAGAGCCCCCCTATGGCGGACTATTTTGAGAGCTACATGTCCATGGGTCCTCATATCCTGATCCGGTTTGGGCGCTGGGATGAGGCAAAGGCGTTGGAACTGCCTTCTGACCCTGATTTGTATCTTACTCTGACCGCAACAACTCACTATGCCCGTGCAATTGCACATGCGGCGACCAATCAGGTCGCTAAGGCCGAAGCGGAAGAGCAAAAGTTCCTCGCAGCCAAAGATCGCGTTCCGGAAACCCGCTTGATGCACAATAACCGCGTCGTTGATCTGCTTGAAATTGCAAGGGAAATGCTGCGTGGTGAGATTGAATATCGCAAAGGCAATTATGAAGCGGCCTATGCCCATCTGCGTCGCTCGGTCGAGCTGGACGATACCCTGCCATATGACGAACCTTGGGGTTGGATGCAGCCGACCCGACACGCGCTGGGGGCGCTGCTGTTCGAACAAGGGCATGTGGATGAGGCCGAAGCTGTCTATCGCGAAGATCTTGGTCTTGGCGGATCACTCAGCCGTGCGTCTATCCATCCTGACAATGTCTGGAGCCTCAAGGGCCTACATGATTGCCTGAAGGCCCGCGGAGAAACTCTTGAAATCAAACAGATCAGGCAGCGACTGGACCTTGCTCTGGCACGTGCCGACCGAGCAGTTGGCGCCTCCTGTTTCTGTGCACAAGCTGCGATGAAGGCCGCCGAATGAAACTTACACCATTGTTGATCGCCGCTCTGCTTGCAACTCCGGCACTGGCAAACCGACAGACCTTTCCCCCTGTCGACGAGGCTGAGCAAGATCCATCCCTGCAGGCTTTCAGAACCGAGCTGTTGGTCAGTGTCGCGGCCCGGGATATCAACCGTGTCGTCGGGTCTAGCTGCCCAGATATCTACCTCAGTCACGGCGGTTCAGGTGGTCCTGAAGAATTTCAGGCAAACCTGACACTGGATCCTGAAACGCTGGACGAAAGCCTACGTGATCATGCGGATGAAATCCGGGACGCCTATTGGGCCGCCCTCGAAGACACTCTGTCTCAGCCAGGGTATTTTGATGATCAGGGTGAATTCTGGATGCCCTATCAGTGGAAACTGACACTCCCCGCCTCACTCGATCCTTTCGTCGCCTATTACGTCACGGGTGAGAACGTCACATTGCGTCAGGGCCCATCCCGTTCGGACAGCGTGCTTGGCCAGATCAGCCACGAGGTCGTCATCATCTCGGACTATCAGGAGGGCGCGGACTATCAGCTGGTGCGCCTGACAGACGGCACACCCGGCTACATGCACAGCGATTTTCTCTGGTCCATGGTCGGCTACCGAGCCGCATTGGTGAAGGCCGAAAACGGAGACTGGCAGCTTTGCACCTTTGTGACGGGTGACTAGGCGCTGGCCTTCTTCTTTTCGGCCACCACCTTCTCCGCCAGATCACGAGCGATGGCAAAGGCGCCCTTGATCTTGTCGCTGTCCTTTTTCCAGTCACGGCGCACAACGATCTTGTTGTCCTTGACCTTGGCCAAACCGCGCTGGTTCTGGATGAACTCGACCAGCCCCTGAGGCGAGGCAAATTTGTCGTTGTGGAACTGAATTGTCGCGCCCTTCGGCCCACCGTCCAGCTTGGCGATCCCGGCCCGTTTGCACATGGCCTTGATGCGGACGACCAGCATCAGCGTGTTCACCTCTTTCGGCAGTGTACCAAAACGGTCGATCAACTCGGCGGCAAACCCTTCCAGTTCCACCTTGGTCGAAAGCGATGACAGGCGTCGATAGAGGCCCAGACGGACATCCAGATCGGGCACATAATCCTCGGGGATCAGGACAGGCACGCCCAGATTGATCTGCGGGGCCCATTGATCGTCGGCATCCGACAATCCTTCCATCTCACCCGCTTTGATTTTGGCAATCGCCTCTTCCAGCATCGACTGATAAAGTTCATAGCCCACATCGCGCATCTGACCAGACTGCTCCTCGCCCAGTAGGTTGCCAGCGCCGCGAATATCGAGATCCTGCGAGGCCAGCGTGAACCCGGCGCCCAGCGTATCCAATGAGCCCAGAACACGCAGGCGTTTCTCGGCCGTTGCCGTGAGTTTCTGACGCGGCTTAGTGGTCAAATAGGCGTATGCGCGTGTTTTCGAACGCCCTACCCGGCCACGAATTTGATAGAGTTGTGCAAGCCCGAACATATCAGCCCGGTGCACGACCATCGTGTTCGCCGTCGGAATATCCAGTCCGCTTTCCACAATCGTGGTGGCCAGCAGCACATCGTATTTTCCGTCATAGAAGGCGTTCATCCTGTCATCAAGCTCACCCGCAGCCATCTGGCCATGCGCCACGACGTAGGTGAGTTCAGGCAATTGCTCTTTCAGGAATTCTTCGATCTCAGGCAGGTCCGAGATACGCGGCACCACATAGAAACTCTGCCCGCCGCGATAATGTTCGCGTAACAGTGCCTCGCGGATCGTGACCGCGTCGAATTCACTGACATAGGTGCGGATCGCCAGCCGATCGATGGGTGGGGTTCCAATGATCGACAGATCACGCACTCCGGTCAGACTGAGTTGCAGGGTGCGCGGAATGGGTGTCGCTGTCAGCGTCAGCACGTGAATATCGGAACGCAGTTGTTTCAGGCGCTCCTTATGCGCCACGCCAAAATGCTGTTCTTCGTCAATGATCAGCAGACCGAGGTTGTTGAAGCGTATCCCCTTCGCCAGCAAAGCGTGCGTACCAACAACAATATCAACAGTTCCACGCGCGAGCCCATCGCGCGTTTGCTGCGCTTCTTTTCCAGATACAAAGCGGGAAAGCTGCCGAACCTCCAGCGGGAAACCCCGGAAGCGTTCCTTGAAACTGGCTGCATGTTGTCGGGCCAGCAGTGTTGTCGGTGCGACGACCGCCACCTGGACACCAGACATCGCCGCTACAAAGGCTGCCCGCATTGCAACCTCGGTTTTGCCAAAGCCTACGTCACCGCAGATCAGGCGATCCATCGGCGCGCCTGAATGCATGTCCTCCATCACCTCGGCGATCGCACGCAGCTGATCGTCGGTCTCCTGATACGGGAACCGGGCGCTGAACTCCTCCCAGGCATGCGGCGGCGGATCCATCACGGGGGCCTTGCGCAATGCACGTTCGGCAGCGATGCGGATCAACTTGTCCGCCATCTCACGAATGCGCTCTTTCAGCTTGGCTTTCTTGGCCTGCCACGCACCGCCGCCAAGTCTGTCCAACAAGCCTTCTTCGTGACCGTATTTGGACAGCAGCTCGATGTTCTCGACCGGCAGGTACAGTTTGGACTGCTCGGCATATTCCAGCAGCAGGCATTCATGTGCCGCGCCCGCTGCAGTCACGACCTCCATACCCATGTAACGACCAATACCGTGATCGACATGAACCACCAGATCACCGGGACTGAGCGATTGGGTTTCAGTCAGGAAATTTTCGGCCTTGCGGCGCTTCTTGGGCTGTCGGATCAGGCGATCGCCCAGAACATCCTGCTCGGCGATGACCGTAAGATCAGGCGTCTCAAACCCATGTTCCAGTGCCCAGACTGCCAGATGCAATCCGCGCTTGCCAATCCGCTCGCCGCCTGTGACCGGGATCGCTTCGGCCAGCCCCTCATCCTCGATCAGACCGGTTAAACGCTCGCGTGCACCTTCGGAGTAGGAAGCGATCAGAACCGGCCCTTTGTCGAGCTTGTCTTTAATGTGTCCGGCCAGCGCACCAAACAGGCTGATGCTCTCTTGCTGACGTTCGGGGGCAAAATTGCGCCCAATCCGCCCGCCTGCATCGATCACACCGGGACCGCTGGCTTGGGGCAGCGGGCTGAACTGCATGACACGACGCTCTCCGACTGCTGTCTCCCATGCGGCGTCATCTAGATACAGCAAACCCGGAGGGGTTGGTTTGTAAACCGTATCCATCCGCGACCGGCTATCGAGCGCAAGACGCCGCGTTTGGTATTGGTCCTCAATGCTCTCCCAACGTGCCAGCCGCGCTGGGGTGACCTGATCATCCAGAGAAATCGTGGCACCGGGCAGATAGTCGAACAGTGTCTCGAGCTTTTGGTGAAAGAAGGGCAGCCAGTGTTCCATGCCTTGATGCTTGCGACCGGCACTTACCGCCTCGTACAGCGGGTCATCTGTCCCCGCTGCACCGAACTCAATCCGATAGTTCTGACGGAACCTTGTAGTCGCAGCATCGTCCAGAATGACCTCGGATACCGGGGCAAGCTCTACGATCTCCAATTTTTCGGTCGTGCGCTGAGACACCGGATCAAATCGGCGGGCCCCATCCAGAACGTCGCCAAACAGATCCAACCGGACCGGACCGGTTTCGCCGGGCGGGAATATGTCGATGATCCCACCCCGAACGGCATAATCGCCGGGCTCCATCACCGTCGGGCTTTGTGTGAAACCCATCCGTACCAGGAACTTCCGCAGCGCATCTTCATCTACACGTTGATTTACGCGCGCGGTAAATGCCGCCTCGCGCAGAACATCGCGTGCCGGGATTCGCTGGGTTGCAGCGTTGAGCGTTGTTAGAAGAACGAACTGCTGGGGCATCTGGTGCACCAGCGCGGCCAGAGTTGCCACACGCGCCGCCGCAATATCCGGATTCGGAGAGACCCGGTCATACGGCAGGCAATCCCACCCCGGGAACACGAACACTGGCATATCCGGCGCAAAAAAGGTCAACGCAGCCCGCATTGCCTCCATCCGCTTGTCATCGCGCGCGACATGACAGACCGGGCTACCGGAACGAGAGACCTCGTTCAGGACAAGCTGTGCGTCATACCCTTCAGGGGCGCCGCCAACTGTTACGTGGTTCGGAGCCTTCATCGCCTCGCCTTTCCGGTTTTACCAACCCAGAACACCTATGGAAAAGTTCTGATACATGCCCCAGAGCGAAGTGACCAGTATGGCAAACATGCCAATGATCTGTGTGTACAGTCTGCTGCGCGTCAGCGCCTTGGAAACGATCTCCAGCGTCATCTCTTGTTGCTGCAGGCGACGCGCCATGGAAACGTTGATCAATGCCACGATCGTCATCGGAAACAGCAACAGAAAAACGGCCTGTGCAAACTCCACGTGATAGTAAAACCCCATCACGGCAAGGCCTGAGAAAACAAAACTGGTCAAAGCGAAGATAACCGCGCCCGAGATATCCACGATATAGATTATCCGATTGGCGTTGATCCGAACGATGTCCAATAGGTCGATTTCGGCTTGCCCGCCGATCCGGCGCGCGCGCACAAGCAGATCATAAGGCACCCCCATAACCCAGTGGCTGGCCGAAGACCAAACGACAGCAAGTACAATCCAGAACCACAGATTCGAGAAACTGCGCATGTCGATGATCTCGAAAATCGTAGCGTACCAGTCCAAACCCAGTCCTTTATTCAAAATCCTCAGTGGGTTCTATCGGACTGGCGCGTCCATTGGTACCCTTGAGACCACGGCAAATTCATGCCACCCAATGCGCGATTGTTCAAGGAGAACGCGCCATGAAACCGACCAACGCCCCCTATCCTCTTGCCCGTTTTCGTCGCGCACGTCAGTCCGAGGCGATCCGGGGCCTGGTTCGTGAAAACACGCTGACAGTGGATGATCTGATCTGGCCGGTGTTTGTGCGTGATGGCGAGGGTGTGGAAGAGCCCGTACCATCAATGCCCGGAGTGATGCGCCGTTCGGTTGACCTGATCGCAAAGGCCGCTTTCGAGGCTCAGGCGCTGGGCATTCCCGCAATCTGCATTTTTCCTTACACCGACGCGTCGCTGAAAACCGAAGATTGCGCCGAGGCATGGAACCCCGAAAACCTGTCGAACCGCGCCATCCGCGCCATCAAAGAAGCGGCCCCCGACATCGCTGTTATGACAGATGTTGCGCTCGATCCGTACAACATCAACGGTCATGATGGTTATGTTGTTGATGGAAAGATCGTTAACGATCAGACGGTCGAAGCGCTGGTGAAGATGACACTGGCGCAGGCCGAAGCCGGAGCCGATATTATTGGCCCTTCGGACATGATGGATGGCCGTATCGGCGAAATGCGCCGGGCGCTTGAGAGTGCAGGCCACCAGAATGTGATGATCCTCAGCTATGCAGCCAAATATGCCAGCGCCTTTTATGGACCTTTCCGTGATGCTGTGGGGGCTTCGGGCGCGCTGACCGGCGATAAGAAGACCTACCAGATGGACCCGGCCAACTCGAACGAAGCACTCCGTCTGATCGAACGCGATCTCACCGAGGGTGCCGATATGGTCATGATTAAACCCGGCATGCCGTATCTGGACATCTGCCGGAGGGTCAAAGACACGTTCGGTGCCCCTACATATGCCTATCAGGTTTCCGGTGAATTCGCGATGATCCGGGCTGCAGCACAGAACGGCTGGATCGACGGAGAAAAGGTCATGTTGGAAAGCCTGCTTGCATTCAAACGCGCTGGCTGTGACGGCATCCTAACCTATTTCGCCCTGGACGTCGCCAAGATCCTTCAGAGGTAAAACCCCAATCTATCGCAATTTTTCGCCGATTGCCCCAACTTGCCGGGCAGCTTTCCCGTGACATGGAAAGGCAATCGGCGTATTCTTGCACACAAGATCGGGATCACCCGACAAATCAGGCACTCTACAGAGACAGGAAACATGAGCAGTTCCCAATCCCCACGACTGAGCCGTCGCGGCTTCGCCTTTGGCATGGCCGGGCTAACCGTAACCGCAGCTTGCGGAAATGGCGTCGGAAACTCGAACGCAGCCACGATTGACGCTCGCGTCGATGCCACGCTGAATGAAATGTACAGCAAGTACCCCAACACGGTCGAAATCGCTAACAAGGCGAACGGCATGCTGGTCATGCCTCTGATCACCGAGGCTGGTTTCATCTTTGGTGGTGGTTTCGGCCAGGGCGCACTGCGTATTCAGGGCGCAACGGTCGATTATTATTCGGCGGTGAAAGGCACAGCCGGCCTGCAGATTGGCGCGCAGCAATACGCGCATGTTCTGTTCTTCATGACCGAAGATGCGCTTAACGAATTCCGCCGCTCCAGTGGTTGGACCGCGGGCGCTGATATTGGTTATGTCGTTGATGCGACAGGCAGCACACTCTCGACCACCACCACTACGCTGCGTACGCCGGTTGTGGCGGCCATATTTGGTCAGGCCGGATTGCTGTTCGGCGCCACCGTCGAAGGCACCAAATACACACGCATCATCCCCTAAACACGAAACGAGCACCCCCGTGCAGACCTCGTCACACGCAGTTCGGCAGTGGCGAGGTCTTTTTGTTTTCTACCAAGATTCTCGGGCTGTTCCTCTTTCGGTCATGCGCGCCATGATTTAACCTCAGCGCAATCTGAAATGAACGATTTGGTAAGGTGCCGATGGGTCTTGTCTTTCGCTGGCTGATGCGTATTGCCTCGGGTCTTATCCTGTTGTCTCTGGCCGCTATCGGGCTGGCCTATTTTTTGGCCAATCAATCCCTGCCGGATTACAATCAAACTCTTGAGGTTAAAGGGCTTAACGCACCGATTGAAATCGTGCGCGACACCGCCAACGTCCCACATATCCTGGGTGAGAATGACCCCGATGTGTTCTTTGGCCTCGGCTATGCCCATGCGCAAGATCGCCTTTGGCAAATGACAGTTTTGCGCCGCACGGTGCAGGGCCGCCTGTCAGAGGTTTTTGGTCAGCGAACAGTCCACGTCGACAAGCTGTTGCGACGTCTGGACTTGTATGGCCTGGCCCACAGATCAGTCGAGGTTCAGGACGACTACACCAAAGCCGCGCTTCGGGCTTATTCGGCAGGGGTCAACGCACGTCTTGACGAAATAAACGAGATGGCGCTGGGCCGAGGCGCGCCCGAGATGTTCCTTTTCAACGCTCCGGTTTCACCCTGGCAGCCCGGTGACAGTATTGCCGTAATCAAGTTGATGGGGCTGCAATTATCGGGCCATCTTGAGGACGAAGTGCTGCGTGCCAGAACTTCGTTGATGCTGAATGATCCGGCTCGACTGGCGGATATCCTTCCAAATGTACCCGGCCCCGGAATCGCAGCGCTGCCCGAATATGCTTCGTTGTTTCCGGGCTTGCCGCAATATGCGGCCGGAACCCCAATGCCCGACACGCCGCTGTCGCCATTTCCCAAACGCGGTTTGGCTGGCGCTTCCAACGCGTGGACGGCGGCACCCTCCAGATCGGCCAGCGGTGGAACACTTTTGGCCAACGACCCGCATCTGGGCTTTACGGCACCCGGCGTGTGGTATCTTGCACGGCTCGAGCTGTCCAAGGGCGGTGTAATCGGTGCGACGATCCCCGGCATACCCGCCGTTATGACTGGTCGCAGCGACCGTCTGGGATGGGGGCTGACATCGTCCTATCTGGATGACCAGGACGTTCACATCGAAAAGCTGAACCCTGAGAATCCGGAAGAATACCTCACACCGGAAGGGTTCAAGAAATTCAGAACACGCCCTTCGATCATCGATATCAAAGGTACCGCCCCGATCACGTTGACCTTGCGGTGGACCGAGAACGGCCCAGTTCTGCCCGGCAGCCACTATAGCCTTGAAACGATTACACCTCCGGGGCATGTGGCCTCTTTGTCCTGGACTGCACTCAGCCCGCGCGACACATCGATGACCGCATCCATGGCTTTGATGAATGCCGATAATGTCCGTCAGGCAATCTCTGTGGCTGAGGATTTCATCGCACCTTCGCAGAACCTGTCTCTGGTCGATACGGACACCATTGCGATGAAACTGATCGGCGCGATGCCCAAGCGCGATCTCAACAATCAAAGTCGCGGCCGCATTCCAACACCCGGTTGGCTGGCCGAGAATCGTTGGCAGGGCCGCCTGCCCTATGCAGACAACCCGGAATTTGTCGCACCGGCTGGTGGTGTTCTGGGCAACACCAATAACAAGATCATCGACCGCCCCTTCCCTGATCATGTGTCCTATGAATGGGGCGATACGCAACGTGTGCATCGTTGGGAGCGTCTGATGCAATCCCGCGAAGTTCACACGCGCGACAGCTTTATCGAAGCGCAGCTTGATACTGTCAGCTTCACTGCTCGCTCTTTGCTACCGCTCATCGGCGCAGACCTTTGGTTCACCGGTGCTTCCGCGCCCGAAGGCACGATCGAACGGCAACGTCAGGTCGCGTTGGGGCTTCTGGCGGAATGGAACGGCGAGATGAATGAACATCTGCCGGAACCACTGATCTATGCTGCGTGGTTGCGAGCCCTGCAAATACGGTTGATCTCGGACGAACTCGGTCCGCTGGCCAGCGAATACAAACATGTTGAACCTTTGTTCATCGAGCGTGTTTATCGGGATATCGATGGGGCCTCGGTCTGGTGTGACGTTCGACAAAGCGCGCCAGTGGAAACCTGCACCGATATGGCGCGGCTGGCGCTGGACGATGCGCTGATCTGGATTTCCGAACGCTACGGTGGTTCGCTTGAATCTCTGCGCTGGGGCGATGCTCATCAGGCGACGCATGATCATCCTGTGCTGGGTTCTGTTCCAGTCCTTCGGTACTTCGTGAACATCCGCCAATCGACCAGTGGAGGTGACAACACCCTGTTGCGCGGACGGACATCCGGCACCGGACCGGACCCGTTCCAGAACGTACACGGCGCTGGATATCGCGGCGTTTACGATTTTGCAGACCCAGACAGCTCGGTATTCATTACGGCAACCGGGCAATCCGGCCACTTCCTTTCCCGTTATTACGACGATCAGGCTCAGCTTTGGCGACGTGGTGAGTATATTCCGATGTCGCTCGATCTTGATCTTGCGCGCGCTGCCGCAGTGGGTGTCACCGTCCTCAATCCGCGATAATCCGCGACATGTCGGCAATTCCCCGCCCCCAATCCGGGGCGGCGTGGACGAATGCCCGCGTTTTCGAATAGCATCGACAGCGCTGACGCACCGACATCAAGGGGGAAATTCGTGGGCAGCGTTCGTGATACCCTGAACAATCTGGCACGTGACTATGCTATTGCATGGAGTTCCGGCGACCCTGACGCCGTAGCCGCGTTCTTTGCGCCCGATGGCGAGATCACCATCAACCGGGGTGAACCGCTGCAGGGACGCGCAGCAATTGCCGAGATGGCGCGAGGCTTTTACTCAGATTTCCCCGATCTTGAAGTGCGGTGTGACATGCTGCGTTGGGCTGGCAGCCATGCCATCTTTGTCTGGACCCTTGAAGGGCACCATGCCGAAACCGGAAATCGCGTTGTGACACGCGGCTGGGAGGAATGGGAACTTGGTCCGGACCACAAAATCCTGTCATCGCTGGGATGGTTCGATGCCGAGGATTATCAACGCCAGATCGATGGACAGTGACTAACTTAAAAGCCTTAGTCAGCTATCAGTATCCCCGGTCGTGATCGAGTATTCCCGAGGGATACCTTCTGTTATCCTAAACCAATCAGACGCTTTGGTGCGGTTCTGATGTTCCTCGAAAGCCTTCTGGCTTTCAAAGATTTCTGACACATTGAAGCGACCAGTGTGTGCCGCATCCTCGACAACCTCAAATGAGATGCAGCCCCTCTCAGCACGGGTTAAAGAGACATGCTCCGGCAGCGCAGCCCGCACCTGCTCCAACCTGTCGCGCGGCACATCCAGAAACCCGGTCAGAAATACCTTGGCAGTTTCATCACCCGTCACCGTTCATACCTCCACGCGTCGTCGCAGTCGTTGTTCCGTTACAAACCGGTCAAAGCCCGCGGAACTGAGCCGCCTGTTTGTCGGTCCATAAAACGGTGATCTCGAATCCGTTTTCCGTTTGCTCTTCCGACCGCACAACATCCTGACGGAACAGCCAGGCACGTTTGTCGCCCTGAGAGAAGTCCAGTGTCAGCTTCTCTTCATGCCGCACGCCCTGCAGCTTGGTCGCAATCTCTGCCAGTAAAGGCTCGACACCTTCGCCGGTCACGGCGGATATCGAGAAAATTTCCGGATCACGGTCAGAACGGGCCAGCGCACCGGCGCGATCCTCATCCGACAGCAAATCGATCTTGTTCCAGACTTCCAACCGCGCACGCGTGTCATCCACGCCGAGAGAGGTCAGGATGGTTTCAACATCCCTCGCCTGCTCTTCGGTTTCCTCATGACTGATATCACGAACGTGTATGATCAGGTCAGCACCAAGCACCTCTTCCAAGGTAGCCCGGAAAGCCGCCACCAGCTCGGTCGGCAAGTTGGAAATGAAACCCACCGTATCGGACAGGATAACCTCGGGACCATCGGGCAGTTCAATCCTGCGCATGGTCGGATCGAGCGTGGCAAACAACATGTCCTTGGCCATGACTTCGGCACCGGTCAGGCGGTTGAACAAGGTGGATTTTCCTGCGTTGGTGTATCCGACAAGCGCCACGATTGGATAAGGTACCTTTGCCCGCGCAGCGCGATGCAACGTCCGCGTCTTGACCACCTTCTGCAGCTGGCGTCGAAGGCGGACGAGTTGTTCATCAATTGCGCGGCGGTCGGCTTCGATCTGCGTTTCACCCGGACCACCCACAAATCCTAGTCCACCCCGCTGTCTTTCCAGGTGGGTCCAGGCGCGCACCAGTCGCGTCCTCTGGTAGCTCAGGGCTGCCATCTCGACCTGCAGCACACCTTCACGGGTACGCGCACGATCCGAGAAAATCTCCAGGATCAATCCAGTCCGGTCCAGAATCTTGACCTTCCAGGCTTTTTCCAGATTGCGCTGCTGAACTGGTGTTACGGGGCCATCAATCAGAACCAGTTCAATCTCATTCTCATGAAACCGTTCACCCAGTTCCTGGATCTTGCCGCTGCCGAACAATAGACCCGGCTGCGCGCGTTGCAGGCGCACAATCTCGGACCCGATCACATCCAGATCGGGCAACGCGGCTGCCAGTGCCACCGCTTCTTCCAGCGCCGGTTCAGGGACACGGCGCTGTTCATCTGATTTGATTTCGGGATGCAGCACCCAAGCCCGGGTGCGCGCCCTATCGTGTTCCATCAAGAGGCGTCTTCGCCCTCATACAGGCTGATCGGCTGCGATGGCATGATTGTCGAAATCGCGTGCTTGTAGACCAACTGCGACTGTCCGTCGCGGCGCAACAATACGCAGAAATTGTCGAACCAGGTGATCACACCCTGCAATTTGACGCCATTGATCAGGAAAATGGTGACCGGGACCTTTGCTTTCCGTACATTATTCAGGAACGCATCCTGAAGATTCTGTCTGTCCGAAGCCATATTTTATTATCTCGCCGTTGTTCTTGCTACGCGCTGCGGACCAACGCGCTCCCTCTGCGTGAGTATGGAGTGGTGCGCAAAGATATTCCAGATGAAAAATCAGGCACTAGGATAAGCCGGTGCAAGCAGATCACCCTCGCCAAAGTGCCGGTGTGATCAACGCGATGATCGCCAGTGTTTCCAAACGCCCAATAACCATCGCCGCACACAGCGTGAGTTTGGCACCCGCAGACAGATCGATCAGTCGGATCGGTACATCAGTCGCCAACTCGATCAGGGGTCCGGTTGTACTGAGTGCTGCCACGCTCAGGACCATCGCCTGTTCGAATCCCACGCCCATTGCAGCCAGCAGAACATCAAACAGACCCAGCGTGATCGCGAACATCATCAGGAAGATCCATGCGATGAAGGCACCATCGCTCTGAATCCGGCGATTACCACCCCCTGCACCGCTAACGGATGAGGGATAGATCAGACGGTCAATCTCACGCGCGCCATTCAGATACAACGCATAGACACGCAACAACTTGACCCCGCCAGCAGTAGTCGCCACTCCGCCACCGATCAGCGCAAGGCCCATCAGCACCAGGCCGGGGGTTCCCAGTCCCGAAAGTTGCTGGGCATCATTCCAGTTTGCACTTTCAAAACCAGCGGTGGTCAGGAACGACATGACGGTAAACACCATACCCCAGATCACAAACAGGGCCTGCCCGGCATCCATCTGACCACCAATCTCACTCACCCCGGCCAGAACCCGGAAAAACAAAAGCAGCGCGACAGCGATAACAATCATCAGACCAATTCGAAACTCGGGGTCTTTATCAAGTCTTGAATAGCCCGATGCAGCGGTGTCGGTGGAAAACGTCAGGCGCGACAATGCGAAGAACAGGAACAGAAACAGAATTGCCTCACCAGTGAACCCGGCAGTCGATCCCTCCAGCCCGCCGACCGGAGAAATTCCCGATGTCGCCATCACCGACATCGCATGACAAATTGCTGTAAGCCCCTGCTCTCCTGCGACCAGCAGCAGGATCCAGATCACCGACGTCAGGCCTGCGTAGACAGGTGTTAATGTGCGGGTCACACGGATCAGGCGACCGCGCGGATCTACTTTCTCGCTCTGAGCCACGCCCGAGACCGGTCGCCCCGGCTGACCCCGCGCGGTAATCTCGAATCCACCCAATGACAGCGGCGCAAGTATGGCTGCAGCAGATATCCACATCAGCAATCCGCCCAGCCAACCAACCAGTGCTCGCCATAAATGCAGGGGCGCAGTTAATCGCGCCGGATCAGGGAACATGTCGGCGCCAGTAGTGGTCAGCGCACTGACCATGTCAAAGTAGGCATTCAGATATTTCGTGTTGCCCAATGCATCATGCAGCGGCACTGCCAAAAACAGAGGCAGAACCGTAAATGATGCAAACAGCACGGCCAATTGTCCCAACGTACCGCGCCTTGGTTCTCGGTTTGACATCGCCAATCCGATGACCGTGACAAAGAACAGTCCGACAATCCCGGAATAGAAGAACGAGCGTGAGGTGGGATGATCATCCAGGGCCAGCGCATAGATCGCAGGAATCCACATCGCCAGAGACGCAAATCCCCAGATCAGCAGAAACAACGGCAATCGCCGCATCAATCCGAGCTGCTGTTTGCGCGCGGTCACCATCAGAAGAAATCAATCGAAACCTGCATAAGCCGCTCGACCTCAGGCACGTCCTTGGCCATGGCAAAGATTGCGACGACATCCTTTTCATCAATGCGCAAACTGCCTGTCGGCCTCAGAACTTCGTCGCCTTTACGCACAGCTCCCACCAGAACACCTTCGGGGAAGTCAATATCGCGTAGTTTCTGCCCAGCCATAGGTGATGTAGAAAGTACTTCTGCCTCGATCACTTCGGCTTCGGCATCCCCGATGGAATAGACCTGACGCACGCGTCCATGACGGATGTGACGCAAAATCGAGCTGACGGTGGTAGCACGTGGATTGATATAAGCATCGATTCCAAGCGGTCCCATCAACGCCACCATGCTGGGATCATTGATCAGCGCAATCGCCAGAGCGCATCCTTCCGCCTTGGCGCGAACAGCCGCCAGCATATTGGTCCTGTCGTCATCCGTGACCGCCAACATCGCGTCGGCCCGCTCGATACCCGCCTCGCTCAGCAGCGCAGCGTCCAGCCCGTCGCCATTCAGGACAATCGTTCGTTCCAACGCCTCAGCAGCCACTTCAGCACATTTACGGTCGCGTTCGACCACTTTGGCCCGGACCCGACTTTCGCGTTCCTCCAAAGTGCGGGCAACCTCGAGCCCCACATTACCGCCGCCGACGATTACGACGCGGTCCTGTTTCTTTTGCGCCTTACCAAAGACCTCCATCGTTCGGTCGACATCTTTGACGTTGGTGAAGACATAACATTCATCGCCAACGAACAGCTGATCTTCGGATTCAGGGGCAAACAATGACCCTTCACGACGCACACCCACCACAATCGAACTGAGTGTCGAGAACAGATCTGTCAGCTGCCTCAGCGGTGTATTCACAATCGGGCAGTCTTCGTCCACGCGAATGCCTAGTAACTGCGCTTTGCCGTCCATGAAAATTTCGGTATCGAACGCTGATGGCGCCGACAGGCGACGCATCGCGGCAGCCGCAACCTCGCGCTCAGGGCTGATCACCACATCAATCGGCAGGTGATCCCGGCGATAGAGATCCGAGTGAATCGCTTCGAGGTAAGATTTGGACCGCAAGCGCGCAATCTTACGCTGGATAGAAAATACAGAATGCGCCATCTGGCAGGTGACCATATTCACCTCGTCCGAATGGGTTGCGGCGATGATCATGTCCGCATCGCGCGCACCTGCCTTGTCCAGCACGTCCGGATAGCTGGCGAAGCCTGCGATTCCCTGCACATCCAGCGTTTCCGTCGCGCGACGCACCAGATCGGGATTGTTGTCCACAACCGTTACGTCATTCAACTCGCCCGAAAGGTGCCGTGCAATCTGCCAGCCAACCTGACCAGCACCGCAAATGATGACCTTCATGTTTTTGGCCCTTCTGCCTGAATTCTTTGAATGACAGATGCCCCCAAAACGGTCAATTGAATTGTCATGGACAGACAGGTGAGGCAAGATAAGCATATGAAAACAGT
>NZ_SMMF01000955.1:167231-180305 GCF_009711355.1 Roseibium sp. RKSG952
GGTGCAGGCGCTCAAGGACGCACCGGTAGCAAATCAGATCAGACAGAATCCACCGGTCTATTGGCCCGGCAGAACCTATTGCGATGGAAGAGGCTATTGCTATCGAACACCGGGTTGGTGGCAGCCCGGCAATGTTTACACAGTTGACGTCAACCAGGACTTGCGAAACACGGTCGAAGCGCAATGTATGGCACAGAAAGGCTATCGCCCTGTCAGCCTGCCGCCCTGTAAATCTGGGGTGAAATCCAAGGTTGCGCCGGTTCGCACTACCAAGCTACCGCCACTCAGCAGCGCCTCATGTTTCGTGAAATTCGACGACGGTTCATTCCAGATCATCACGCCCGGACAAGCCGGATAGGTTTCCCGGAGTGGTCACTCAGCCCAAAGCGGCCAATGCACGCTTGCGTCGCTGCGCCAGTATGATGTGCAAAATGACTGCAGCTGCATAGAACCCAGCGACCGCAATAAACATTCCCGCCTCATCCACGCGCCAAAGCACCGCCAATAGGACCGGAGTGCCAAGCAGATTGCCCGCATTTCCCATCTGGGCCATCGCGCCATAGCTCAACGCCTGATCCTCGGCGGCTTCATTTAGCTCCGGAACGGCTGCAAAACTGCCGCCCTGCACCAGCCCAAGTACTGCGAACAACGCGATACAGACCAGTGCCAGCGGCGCCCCCATAAACAGGGAAAGGATGGCCACTATACCTAGTCCAAAACCAAGATTGACCACGGTTACGCAAGAGAAGACTGTCAACAGGATCGGCACCAGCAACCATGACAAAACGATCCCGGCCAGCGGCATCAAGGCAGCGACTGACGCTCCCTGCTCTTCTGGCAATCGCCCGGGCAGGATCGCCAGGAGTGATACGAAGGTCAGCGTGTAGAAAAACCATCCAAGTGCCGGGGCTGAGATAAATGGAGAGCGATAGGTCCGCAGATGAGCATCGACAAACGCTGATAGCCCCCAACTCGCGCCTTCCGACGATCCTATGTTTACCTTCAGGCGACATAGGCCAATCAATCCAGCCATCACCAACATGAGAGCACCATGTAGAGCAAAGTAAGCGGGTAAACCGAACTGATCTACAAATGGCAGCCCGAACCAAGCATTCATCGCGAACGCTACGCCAAAGAATGTGCTCCACAACACCATCGATACGTTTCGTGCTTTGCCTTGCGTGATCTGCGCGATCAGAGTTGGTGCGGCAACGACAATGGCCAGATGAGACAATCCTTCGACAACTCGGCTAGCCAACATCAACTGAATTCCGGGAAGCGTAGCCTGAACCAATGAGATCGCACCACCGAGTACGAGACCGGCAATCAACAGACGCACGGGCCCGACCCAGCCGGTGATCGCCCCCGAAGTTGCACCCAGAACAGCACCCATCAGGCTGATGATCGACAACAGCCAGCCAATCGCATCCGCATGTGCGGGATAAAGCAGGCCAACATCGGCAAATGGCACCGCGATCTTGGCGAACTGGGTTGCAGCACCCAGTCCCGCGCACCAAAGCAGAATGACCTGCAGGAATATTCGAAGCGATGGATTCATGTGACAGGTTTACGGCGTCCATCCGGCTACAGGAACGCATAAATTATGCGCCGCTGATCCGAGCCCCGCTGACCAGCCGAACGGGTGTTCCGTCAGATAGGTAAAGGCGCTCCCAAATGATCTGCCCGGCGCTGATCCTGATTTCATCATGCAGCGCTTCGGACGTCAGAAACACCTTTGGCGCTGGCGTTTGCAGATCCCACCAACCTTCATCTTTCAACTCCGTCTCAGCTTGCTGAATTTCGTCTGTAGCGAACTGCCAAAGAGATACCCCTAGCAACGCACGCTGGCTGGTTTTCCAGTCATTGGCGCGACTAGCCGAATATGCGAGGCAGATGTGGCTGGCTTCCTCCACCAGATGGATACAGTCCGAGGAATTCATGACCAGTCGCTTGAGGGCAGCATCTTCCGATCTTGTCGGCCCCAGTGCCGTGAAAACCGCCTGCTGAACATGAGGGGCCGGCGTCTGTTGACCATTTTCCCATCTCGAAATCGTGGTCTGGTCGACCTCAAGCAAGTCGGCAAGCGCCGACTGTTTCAGCCCGATTGATCGGCGAAGCCGTTTGATACGGCTTCCAAATGCGGGGTAACCCACCGTTTTGGCCATCCCGGTCTCTGCCATATTTGCAACCATTGGTACCAAGCCTTTCGAAACGATTCAGGTGGGTGCAGCCATCAATCGGGTTGCACCAGACCTGATCGCGTAAAAGCCCGCCCAGTTACTCAGCTGGCTCGGGCTCATCCATATGCGCGACCCGCGCACCGGATTTGTTCGACGTGACAACACCCAGCGACTTTAGTTTGCGGTGCAGCGCACTGCGCTCCATGCCGACAAAGCTTGCGGTCCGGCTGATATTGCCACCAAACCGGTTGATCTGGGTCAGCAGATACTCACGCTCAAATGCCTCGCGCGCCTCACGCAATGGCAGCGTGGCCAATGCACCGGACAGGACAACGCGGCCCGAGTCTTCGGCTTTTTCCTCTTCATTCGGCAATTCGCGTGCCTCAATCGGGCCAGTACCGTCACCAAGGATCAGAACACGCTCGATCAGGTTTTTCAGTTGCCGCACGTTTCCGGGCCAAGTCATCGTCTGCAACAGGGCGACCGCCTCGTCCGACAACTCGCGGATCGGCAGGCCTTGGGTTTCATTGCACATTTCGATGAAATGCTGCGCCAGAACCGGAATATCCTCGCGCCGTTCTTCCAGCGAAGGTACGGCTACCGGTACCACATTCAGACGATGGTACAGCTCTTCCCGGAACCGTTCGGCTGCAATCTCGTCATCCAGATCCCGGTTGGTCGACGAGATGACCCGCAGGTCTACCCGCACTTTGTCGGTTCCACCTACCCGCTGGAACTGCTGATCCACCAATACCCGCAGGATCTTGGATTGCGTTCCCAGCGGCATATCGGCCACTTCGTCAAAGTAGACCACACCGCCATGCGCCTCTTCCAGCAGCCCGGATTCTACCCCGCGCTCTGAGGATTCGCGTCCAAACAGAACTTCTTCCATCCGTTCCGGCTCAACACCCGCACAATTCACCGTGACGAACGGAGCATTTGCCCGATTGGAATGCGCATGGATGTATCGCGCAGCGATTTCCTTGCCCGAACCGGCCGGACCGCTCAGCATCACGCGACCATTGGACTTCGTGACTTTGTCCAACTGCCCTTGCATTGCCCGGAACGAGGCCGATTTGCCGATCATGTCCGAGCTACTGACCTCTTTCCGCTTGAGCGACGCGTTTTCACGGCGCAGGCGCGAGGTTTCCATCGCGCGGCGAATGACCACCATGAGCTGGTCGATATTAAAAGGCTTTTCGATGAAATCGTAAGCGCCCTGCTTGATCGCAGCGACGGCAATTTCAATGTTGCCGTGCCCCGATATGATTACCACCGGCACATCCGGGTTGTCGCGCTTAACTGCCTTGAGAATATCGATCCCGTCCATACGGCTGTCCTTCAGCCAGATATCAAGGATCAGGAGCCCTGGTGGCTCGGAGTTGATGGCGGCCATGCACTCGTCCGAGTTGCCAGCCAGCCGGGTGGAATAGCCTTCGTCCTCCAGAATGTCGGACACCAGTTCGCGAATATCGCGTTCGTCATCTACGATCAGAATGTCGCTCATCTTTGGCCTGCTTTCAGCTTGTTTATATCAATTGCCTGCTTCTGTGGCGCGACGGCGGGGGAAATACTGGCCCCCGGCAAACGGATCACGGCCATCGCGCCAAAATGGTCCTGTCCGTCAAATACGGGCGCATCTTCCAACGTCAGCGCACCGCCATGTTCTTCGATAATTTTCTTCACGATAGGCAGGCCCAAACCGGTCCCCTCATCGCGCGTTGTCACATAGGGTTCGAACAACCGAGCCCTGTCTTCAGGTAAACCTATTCCGTTGTCTGCTATGGTGATTATGGTTCCAGCCTCATCGCTGGATACGACGACCTTGATTTGCGGCGCCAGATTATCGGGCGCACCTTTTTCTTTCAGTGTTCCAATGGCTTCACCGGCATTCTTGATCAGATTCGTCAGCGCCTGATTCAGCATCGTCGCATCGACATCGGCAAGAATGGGCTCTTCAGGCAGATCTGCATCAATCTGAACATCCGGCTGCCCTGCCTGTTGCAATAGAACGGCCTCACGAACCAGATCAACCACATTCGCCTCGTGCCGGTCCGGCTCAGGCATCCGTGCGAATTTCGAGAATTCGTCCACGATTCGGCGCAGGTCATTGGTTTGCCGAACGATGACATCGGTCATCGACTCGAGGCTTTCGCAATCCTCCTCATCAAGCTTGCGAGAGAACTTGCGCTTGATCCTTTCTGCACTCAACTGGATAGGTGTCAGGGGGTTCTTGATCTCATGCGCGATGCGACGGGCAACATCCCCCCACGCGGCCATCCGCTGGGCGCTGACCAGATCGGTCACATCATCAAAGGCCACAACATAGCCTTCCAATCCCCCGTCTTCTCCACGACGTGTTGCCATGCGGACCAATAGATTTTCCAGTTGACCTTTGCGGGTTACTTTCACCTCGCCCTGAACGGCTTCCTGTCCGCCTTCAAGCAGAGATTCGAACAGCGGTAAGAATTCCGGAACGGCGATTCCGATCGCGAGGTGTTGCTCACCCCCCGACCAGTCCAGCAGACGTTCAGCCGAACGGTTCACAAATGTCACGCAACCATCGGGATCAACTCCTACGACACCGGAGGTCACTGAGCTGAGCACCGAGTCAAACAAGCGCCTGCGGCGTTCAATCTGCCGCGTATTTTCAAGCAGTGTATCCCGCTGGCCCTTCAACTGGCGGGTCATCTGGTTGAAGTAGCGTCCAAGCATGGCGATCTCGTCGTCATTGGCCTCTTCGATCACCTGAACACTCAGATCGCCTGCCCCCACGCGCTGAGCCGCTGTAGTCAGGCGCCCAACGGGGCGCGACAGGCGTTCGGCAAACCACATGCCCAGCGACATGGCCGCAAGGATCAGGATCAACGCAAACCCAAGATACAAAAGACCGAATTCGAACAGCACCCTGCCCCGTTCACTCTCAAGTTGCTGGTAGAACTGTGCAGTTTCTTTGGTGTCGTCCAGCAAGGTCAGCAGCTGGCCGTCCACATCGCGACTGACGTAAAGGTACCGGTCGAGGTAGGCTTTCAAAGGAACCAGTGCGCGAAATTCATTGTTCGACCAGTCCGCGATAATCAGCAGGCCTTTGTCGTCTGCCTCAACTATCTGTTCAGCCGTCGGGGGTTCGAAATTGAACAGATAGGAACGGTCCCCACGGGACCGAATCTCGCCACTACCGTCGATGACATAAGCCTCACGCAAACCACGCTGGATTTGTGCCTGACCCTGCGCCAGAACCTCGCGCAGCTCTGCATCTGAAATATAGAAATCCAGCGTGCGTGCATTATCAAGGAATCGAGCGAGCACCGTCGCGTCCTGTGTCAAACCTTGTCGGTGCTCTAGTTCATAAGCCTCGGCAGCCGTAAGCGACGAGCCCACCACTTGCCTGACGCGGTCCGAAAACCAGCCTTCAAGGCCAATGTTCACAGTCAGTCCGGCAAAAATCGCCACGGTAACTGTCGGCACCAGCGCAAGCAGCGTAAAAGCACCGATCAGACGCAGGTGAAGTCTTGATCCGGCCGATTTTGCGCGCCGCGCAGCGATAAGACTGCCCAATTGCCCCAGAACCAGCGCAGCGACCACCAGCACGTAAACGAGGTCGGCAAGGAGAATCAGACGCAATGTCGGTGCAGTCGCGCCCAGATCGAACGGTCCGATTACGAGGTACGTGGCCAATGCAAGCGCAGGTCCAAGAACCACAAGGCCCAAGGTGCCGAAATTGCGCATCTTTCGGGACTTACGCCACCGATTAATCGATAGAATTGGCCGGTTCTGTGCCCGGGTTGCCACCGTCTGCCCTCATCCTGATGTGCCGCTCTCGCGGCTTACCGCCATATATCGTGGTCCTTGCCGGGTACGAACCCGGATGCCACGGTTTGTGTGGCGATATTACATCAGTTTGCGTCGGCGTGTCACCTGAATATCGAGATCTGTAATCTTTTTGCGCAGCGTATTTCTGTTGATCCCCAGCAAATCGGCACATTTCGCCTGATTTCCGCCAGTTGCCTCAAGTGCGATTTCGATCAGAGGGGCCTCAACCTCGCGCAAAATACGTTGGTACAACCCCGGCGGGGGGAGAATGTTGCCGTGTAGATCGAAGTAACGCCGCAAATGACGCGCCACCGAGGACGACAGCTTTTCACGTTCACCATCACCTAGAACCGGTTCGGCTTCGGGTTGGCTGCCCAATACCATCTCCACCTCAGCCTGCGAGATTTCGTCAGCGCGGCTGGTCAGGCTGAGCCTGCGAATGGCATTTTCCAACTGACGTACGTTTCCAGGCCACGAGTAGCGGCGCACCAATTCCACTGCCTCTGGGCTAAGCCAACGTTTTGTGCCGCTCTCACGCTCTTCCCGTGACAGGAAGTGCTCAGCCAGAAGCGTGATGTCATCCACTCGTTCCCGCAAGGATGGAACATGAACCGTTGCCCCACACAGGCGATAGTACAGGTCCTGGCGCACCCGACCGCTTTCCATCGCTTCGGTCAAATCGGTCTGGCTGGTCGCCATAAAACGCGGAACATGATCGCCCGGCGTATCCATCATTCGCACGATACGCGCCTGTACCTCGTCATCAATATCCGCGATCTCATCAATCAACAGCGTCCCGCCACGAACCCGTGCCATCACGCGCGCCGGGCCTTCCAGATCCCTCAGATCAGCTGCCGTTGCAGTCACAAACGGCAATGTACGCCTGTCAGAGAAATCGTGAATAGCACGCGCAATCAGTGATTTACCCGTCCCACTTTCACCAGAAATCATGACCGACAGATCAGTATTCATCACCCGGGCGACCAGACGATACAGCGCCTGCATGACCGGCGTTCGACCTACCAATGGCAGTTCATCAGGGCTGTCCACGCGATCATCGGCTGCTTCGGGATGGGCGCGCTGCTTCTGCTCAAGCGCACGCGCCGTTCGCTTCATCAAATCGGGCAAATCAAACGGCTTGGGCAGATAGTCATAGGCATCTGCCTCAGCCGCTTGAATCGCCGTCATGATCGTGTTTTGGGCCGAGATCACGATAACCGGCAACCCAGGTCGATCCTGAGAGATTTTTGGCAACATCTCCAAACCGTTACCATCTGGCATGACAACGTCCGAGATTACGACATCCCCTTTGCCCTCACCTACCCAACGCATCAGTGTGGTCAGCGAAGATGTTGCATGCACTTTGCACCCGGCCCGCGTCAGGGCCTGTGTCAGAACGGTGCGGATCGTGCGATCATCATCTGCAACCAATACTGTACCATCCATCAGGTGCTCTCCTTTGTTTGCCGGCTACGGCTCTATTGTTCGTGACGCGGTGCCCGCCGCAGTGACAGTTTGAAAACGGTTCGGCCCGGAACGGATTCCGCCGAAATCCAACCATCATGGTCGGAGATGATCTTGCTGACCAATGCGAGACCCAAACCCGTGCCATTTTCTTTGCCTGAAACAAACGGGTCAAAAATATCGCTGATGATATCTTCGGACACGCCCGGTCCATCATCTATGATCTCAATCTGCAACGGCAGTGAATGCCCAGACCCATCGCTGCGCCGCAAACGGAACGAATGCTCGAAATAGGTGCGCAGGCGGATCGTACCACCGCCGGCACCTGCGGCTTCTGAAGCGTTCTTCAGAAGGTTCAGCACAACTTGCAGAAACTGATCCGGATCACCGTAGGCCAATGGCAACGAGGGATCATAATCCTCGATGATCGTCATATCAGCGCCAAAACCCAACAAAGCAGATCGGCGCGCGCGGTCCAGAACGTCATGAATGTTAACTGGCTTGAAGTCGGGCCGGGACAGGTTTCCAAATTGCTCAACCTGCTCCAGAAGCTTCACGATCCTGCGGCTTTCTTCAACGATAAGATCTGTAAGTTCAAGTTCTTGGGGCGCAATGTTCATGCTCAACAACTGAGCCGCACCGGTGATCCCGGCCAAGGGATTCTTGATCTCATGTGCCAGCATCTCGGCCATTCCAATCGCCGATTGCGCCGCAGATTTAACGGTATTTCCCCGCGTCATCCGCCCGGCCAGTTCCCGGGGAGAAATGATCATGATCATCGAACCGGGATGCCCAACCATCGGTGCGATCTGCAAAGCACATTGCAAAGGTGCGCGATTGCCCGATCCCACATCCACATCATTGACGAAAAGCGGCGTGCCCTGCTCTCGTGCTCTAAGAAACGCTTCCTCCAAAGGGGCATCCACTGCGATCTGATCCCAAACCGGATGCCCAACAACGGATTTGCGGGATGCGTTCAGAAAGCCCTCAGCTGACGAGTTCACATCTGCGATGCGGTCATCGCCATCGATAATAAAGGCCGGAACCGGCAGAGAGGCCCAGATTTCCTGATCCGACGTCATGCCGCCACCTCTGCTTTGCAAGACAACGCATCCCCGAGCAGGTGCAATACCTCGTCAGTGTCTCGCGAGGTCAATACAGATCGGCGTAGCGCGGGTGGTGTCCCGGCCTCATCCATGTACCAGCCAAGATGCTTACGTGCGACGCGCAGGCCCAGATCGGTTCCGTAGAACTCCAGCATTGCCTGATAATGCGCACGGACCATCTCGATCAGATCCTCACCCGATGGGATCTCTGGCGCAGGGCGACCGTAAAGATCGTGACAGATTTGTGCCAAAAGCCACGGCTTTCCTTGTGCGCCGCGTCCGACCATCACACCGTCTGCGCCAGAACGGGTCAACGCGGTGCGAGCCGCATTGGTATCAATGATGTCTCCATTGGCAATCACCGGGATTGAAACTGCGTCTTTCACCGCTCGGATTGCCTGCCAATTTGCGCGCCCCTTGTAGAACTGACATCTGGTGCGACCATGAATCGTGACCATGCGGATGCCTGCATCCTGCGCCCGGCGCGCCACATCCGGGGCGTTCAGCAGATTGTCATCCCAACCCAACCGCGTTTTCAGCGTGACCGGTACATCCACGGCATCAACGACCGCCTCAATCAGGGTCAACGCGTGATCCGGCGTTTTCAACAGCGCAGAGCCAGAATACCCATTGGTGACCTTCTTGGCCGGGCAACCCATGTTAATGTCGATCACCCGCGCACCCCGATCAGCAACCTGTCGCGCAGCCTCAGCCATCCAGTGGGCCTCTCGCCCCGCCAGTTGTACGGCCGTGTTTTCCACGTCTGCCGACAGCTCAGCCCGCTCACGCACGCCGGGTTTAGCCTGCACCATTTCCTGGCTGGCGACCATTTCGCTTACTACCATCCCTGCGCCAAAGCGCATAACGAGATCACGAAATGGCCGATCCGTGATTCCGGCCATCGGCGCCAGCAGGACCGGCGGGTTCAGATCTTTGTCAGCGAGTTGCAGGGTCAACGTGCTTAATCCTTGGGCAGTTGCAGATTTGATATCGAATTCTGCGCATATGAACAACAAAACGGCGACCCGCAAGCCCGCAAAATCATCATATGCCTAATATTTAGGCAGGTTTACGCAGGTGATTGCCTCTGCATTCACCGCCCCCTAAACAAAGCGCATCAAACAGGAGAGTTTTCGTACATGACCACCGCTGCCATAATCGTCGCCGCGGGACGCGGACAGCGCGCCGGAGGCGGCACGCCCAAGCAATGGCGCGCTTTGGCCGGGCAGAGGGTGGCTGACTGGACGTTGAATCGGTTCAAAGGAGTGGTGGATCATATCGTTCTTGTTCTCTCGCCCGACGATACCGAAGCATGGGAAGAATTCCGGGACAGCGATCTGTTGCTGGCCTCCGGAGGTCATGATCGTGCGGGTTCCGTACGCAATGGATTGCAGGCACTGGCGGACAAGAGCGTCTCACAGGTTTTGATTCACGATGTTGCTCGCCCTTGCGTCAGCGAGGAAACCATCCGCAACGTTCTGGTGGCGCTGGAAACTCACGCCGCTGCCGCACCTGGCCTTGCTGTAACGGATGCGCTTTGGACGGGTGATGAGAACATGGTGACAGGAACGCAGGATCGCTCAGGCTTGTTTGCAGCCCAGACACCGCAAGGCTTCCGATATGATGCGATCGTCGCAGCTCACTCCGCACATCCGGGCGGAGCGGCAGATGATGTCGAAGTCGCACGTGCGGCAGGTATCGAGGTGGTGATCGTGCCGGGTGACGCAGACAATCTAAAAATCACAAGGCCCGAGGATTTTGCCCGGGCAGAACGCATAATGGGAACGGATATGGATGTAAGGTTGGGCAACGGGTATGACGTGCATCGTTTTGGCGATGGTGATCACGTGATCCTGTGCGGCGTGAAGGTCCCGCATGATCGGGGTCTGCAGGGTCATTCAGACGCCGATGTTGGTATGCATGCGGTAACGGACGCAATCTACGGCGCTTTGGCGCAGGGCGATATCGGTCAGCACTTCCCGCCATCCGATCCACAATGGAAAGGCGCCGCCAGCGAGATCTTTCTGCGTCACGCTGTCGAGCTTGCAGGGCAAATGGGATATCGCATTTCCAATGTGGATTGCACGCTAGTCTGCGAATACCCCAAGATCGGCCCCCACGCGCAAGAAATGCGTGAAGAAATGTCCAGAATCATGGCGTTACGCGCCGATCAGGTGTCGGTGAAAGCAACAACATCCGAACGCCTAGGCTTTACCGGCCGCAGTGAAGGCATCGCTTCTGTAGCCACAGCCTGTCTGGTGAAATCATGAATGCGGCGCGCCTGATCGGTACTGTCGGCGGCGTCGGATATCTGCGCCCGGCACCGGGGACTTGGGGGTCACTTGCCGCACTGCCTATGGTCTGGGTACTGCACACGTTCGGAGGGTTTCCCTTACTGGCACTGGCAACTATCGCCGTTATAGTCGGCGGCATCTGGGCGACCGGTGTTATGACGGCAGGACAAGAGGATCATGACCCCTCGGAAATCGTGATTGACGAGGTCGCTGGCCAGTTCATTGCGCTTTGGGCAATTTCCTACCCGTCTTGGGCACATGGGATCGACATCACCGCCCTTTGGCCCGGTTGGGTTGCCGGTTTCATCCTGTTCCGCCTATTCGATATCACTAAACCCGGTCCGATTGGATGGGCCGACCGGCGCGGCGACCCATTGGGCGTCATGCTGGATGATGTCATCGCGGGGGTCTTCGCTGCGATTGGAGTAATGATCCTTGCAGCCATCGCACATGGAGTATTGGGCCTGTGACCGTAACGGACCTGTTGGAACGCGCCAAAGCGCTGAAAGTCATGATCTCGACAGCGGAAAGCTGCACGGGTGGCATGGTTGCAGCAGCCCTGACAGACATCCCAGGCAGTTCCGCTGTCGTTGAACGTGGCTTCGTGACCTACACCAACACCGCCAAACAGGAGATGTTGGGGGTCAGTGCTGAGACGCTCGCCGACCATGGCGCCGTGTCCGAAGAAGTCGCCAGAGAAATGGCAGATGGCGCACTGACGCACTCGCAGGCACAGCTTTCGGTTTCGATCACCGGCATTGCCGGACCTGGGGGATCAGAGTTCAAACCCGAAGGCCGCGTTTGTTTCGGACTGGCCGTACAAGGGCACCCAACCAGAACAGAAACCGTCGAGTTCGGCGCGCTTGGCCGGGACAATGTGCGCAGGGCTGCGCGCGACCACGCACTTGATCTGATCTCCAAGGGCCTTTCCGACATCGATTAAAAATAAGGCGACCGCCGCAATATTGCGCGGAATTTATCGCCATTTAAAAAAAGGGCGTCAAAACAGGCGCGTTTTAAGCTGCTCGCCTCTTTTTTCCTCGTCTCCTGTTCGCTTCAACGCTTCGCACCACCACTCACTTAGCGCCGGTTCGTGAATAAACGTCATGAACCGGCGCACCTGAAGCGAAAGAGGAGAGCGGCCCATGAACGGAGCCGATACAGCCTGGATCATCGTCGCAACCGCGCTGGTCCTGTTCATGACATTACCGGGATTGGCGCTGTTTTACGGCGGGCTTGTCCGGGCACGCAACGTGCTCAGCGTGTTCATGCATTGTTTTTCGATTGCCTGCCTGATGAGCATCTTGTGGCTGGTCGCCGGATACTCCATCGCATTTGGCGATGCTCCATCCGGAGTGTGGGGCGGCCTCAACAAGGCTTTCCTCAACGGCGTCGACGCAGACAGCCTGGCGGGAACCCTGCCCGAGATCCTGTTCTTTGCCTTCCAGATGACGTTTGCCATCATCACCCCTGCCCTGATCGTCGGAGCGTATGTAGAACGCGTGGGCTTTGGGTTTGTCCTGACCTTCTCAGGTCTTTGGATGCTATTGTGCTATGCCCCCGTCGTTCATTGGATTTGGGGCGGAGGCATGTTGTCTGATGGCGGCATATTGGGTGAGATCGGCGTTCGCGACTTTGCGGGCGGTATTGTCGTCCATGAAACCGCTGGTCTGGCAGCCCTGATCATAGCTGTAATCCTTGGTCCGCGTCGCAACCGCACCACCCCGCCGCACAACCCCGGCTATGTCATGATCGGCGCGGCAATGCTGTGGGTGGGCTGGTTCGGCTTTAATGGCGGCTCGCAACTGGCCGCCGATGGTGGTGCTGCCATGGCAATGACCGTTACACACCTGTCCGCCGCCACCGCATCGCTGAGCTGGGCGCTGTGGGAGCGTATCAGGTTCGGTAAGGCCTCAATGGTCGGCCTCGTCACCGGCACGATCGCTGGTTTGGCGTCGATCACTCCGGCCTCAGGTTTTGTTGGACCGGTTCAGGCACTGATCATCGGCGCAGTGGCCGGTATCCTGTGTCAGGAAGCCGTCTATGTCATGCGCAACATGCTCAAGATCGACGATACTCTGGACGTCTTTGCAGTACATGGCGTTGGCGGGATCTTCGGTACAATCATGATCGCTCTGTTCGGTCTGGGAACTTGGACTGCGCAGTTGGGCGGGCTGGTTATCGTGGGTGCCTTTACGGCAGTTGTCACGATTGTGT
>NZ_SMMF01000556.1:0-1776 GCF_009711355.1 Roseibium sp. RKSG952
TTACGCCTCTTGCGGTGTCATGTCGTTTGCGTTGATGCCTGCGACTGCGACGGGTTTTTTCATGGCGTCGCGGCGGAAGGGTTCACCCAGTTCCTGGTTGATCAGGGCTTCGATTAGCGTGGTGATGCCGTTCTTCTGGTCCTCGATCGCCTGGTTCAGCGCCGCGGTCAGCTCTTCCTGGGTGCGGGCGACAACACCTTTCAGGCCACAGGCCTGTGCGATACCGGCGTAAGACACTTTGGTGTCCAGCTCGGTGCCGACGAAGTTGTCATCGAACCACAGGGTCGAGTTCCGCTTTTCCGCGCCCCACTGGTAGTTGCGGAAAACGATCTGGGTCACGGCAGGCCATTCTTCGCGGCCAATCGCGGTCAGTTCGTTCACGGCGATACCAAAGGCACCGTCACCGGCAAAGCCGACAACCGGAACATCGGGGCAGCCGATCTTGGCGCCGACAACCGCCGGAAGGCCGTAGCCACAGGGGCCGAACAGGCCGGGGGCCAGGTATTTGCGGCCGTCTTCGAAGGACGGGTAGGCGTTGCCGATGGCGCAGTTGTTGCCGATGTCGGACGAGATGATCGCCTCTTTCGGCAGTGCGGCCTGGATTGCGCGCCACGCCATGCGGGGGCTCATCCAGTCAGGCTTGGCGGCACGTGCACGCTCGTTCCAGGTGGTGCCCGGATCGTCGTCCTCGTGGGTCATCGAGGTCAGTTCCTGCGCCCATGCGGATTTCTTCTGGGCGATGCGGTCCTTGCGCTCCTGGCGGCCTTCGTCACCGGCGGTGTCGCTCAGCTGGGACAGGATGCCGTTGGCAACCTTGGCCGCATCACCGATGATGCCGACGCTGACGTCCTTGGTCAGGCCGATGCGGTCAGGGTTGATGTCGACCTGAATGATCTTTGCATCTGCGGGCCAGTAGTTGATGCCGTAGCCGGGCAGGGTCGAGAACGGGTTCAGGCGGGTGCCCAGAGCCAGAACAACGTCGGCTTCCGAGATCAGCTCCATACCGGCTTTCGAACCGTTATAGCCCAGCGGGCCGGCAAACAGCGGGTGCGAGCCGGGGAAGGCGTCGTTGTGCTGGTAGCCAACGCAGACCGGTGCGTCCAGACGCTCGGCCAGGGCTTTCGACGCTTCGATGCCGCCTTCGGCCAGAACAACGCCGGCGCCGTTCAGGATGACCGGGTTCTTTGCGTTCGACAGCATTTCGGCAGCAGCAGCCACCGCGTCTTCGCCGCCTGAAGGACGCTCGAAATCAACGATCTTGGGCAGTTCGATGTCGACAACCTGGGTCCACATGTCACGCGGGATGTTCAGCTGAGCCGGGGCGCTGGCGCGCTTGGCGTTCATGATTACGCGGTTCAGGACTTCGGCAACACGCGACGGATCACGGACTTCTTCCTGATAGGCCACGCAGTCCGCGAACATGCGCATCTGCTCCATCTCCTGGAAGCCGCCCTGACCGATGGTCTTGTTGGCCGCCTGCGGGGTGACCAGCAGAACCGGGGTGTGGTTCCAGTAGGCGGTCTTCACGGCGGTGACAAAGTTGGTGATGCCGGGGCCGTTCTGCGCGATCATCATCGACATTTTGCCGGTCGCGCGGGTGTAGCCGTCGGCCATCATGCCGCCAGACCCTTCGTGCGCACAGTCCCAGAACATGATGCCAGCCTTCGGAAACAAATCCGAAATCGGCATCATCGCAGAACCAATAATACCAAACGCATGCTCAATACCATGCATCTGCAATACCTTAACAAAGGCCTCTTCTGTCGTCATCTTCAT
>NZ_SMMF01000301.1:0-536 GCF_009711355.1 Roseibium sp. RKSG952
GGTTCTGATTTATGCAGGTTGGTATCAGCCGTGAGCCCGGCTTTCTTGTAACGATCCAGCGCCGCTTCCACGACCGCACGAACATCCCCCGTGAGTGTATCTTCCACCTCTTCAGTTGCATTCTCTCGGCGGTTTACCTTGCGAAGTTTCGTGATGTGCGCTGTACGCACTGTTTTGTCGAAGACAACCTCGTAGATATCGAGCTGCTCGTTATATCCGTGGTGGTCAATGAATATCAGCTCGGTGATATGATCGACCGTCGCGTCGCGGATTTCTGCGGTGCGAGCGTCTTCGTAGACCTTGTCATCAACCTGGCGGTTCGACCTTGGGCATGCCGCCTCTATGCGATCACGAAGAATGTTGTAAAGGGCCACGAAACGCCCATCGGCGTTGTCAGATTTTGTTTGACGATGTAATAAAGGAGAACCTCTGAAGGCAGATACTCATCATTGCGCCGATCTCGAATGTTGGCACGTTCTAGCAAGTCGTCGAATGACCCATAGAGGCTCTAAGAGCCTGATTCAAAAGTTCACGCG
>NZ_SMMF01000754.1:0-6894 GCF_009711355.1 Roseibium sp. RKSG952
AGCAGGAAGCCTCGTCCTTCAGGGCGGGGAAGACGTTAAGTATTGTCATCCTGCGAGGCGGTCCCGGGCTCGCACTCAAGTATGTCCGTTGATCGCGGCGGCGTTTGGTAGCTCTAAGTCGCAAATTGAACTTATTCCGGTTGCTATGCTGGGCTGGCTGCGTGGCTGCGGCTTTGCGGGACTGAAACCTGTGTCCTGGTCGGACGAACTGGAAAATCGGACGCAAAGAGAACCAGTAGTTCGCGTGCCTAGGTCGCGACCGACACGTCGAAGTCCGCCGTCGAAATCCCGCGCCGTTCCAGAACGGTCTTCGCGAGCATCTGCATGCGCTCGAAATTGCTCGTCTTGAGTGGCAGCGGTTTGTCGGGATTCATGATGCCATGAGATTGGCTCGACTTGATGCCCAGCGCCTCGACGATAAGCGGATCGGACCCGCCGTCGGCAATGAGGAAGTGGCTATTCACGACATCCTCCTGTCCATATCGATCAAGGCGGCCGGCGAGCTGCTTGTGAATCATCGGCGACCAGTCGAGCTCGCCAAAGACGATGTCCTGGGACCGGTACTGGAGACCGTCGAGACCCGCGCCGGATCTTAGAGAGATGATCATGCAGTTGCTGTCGCCCGCGAGGAAAGCCTCCTTGGACCTGCGCTTGGCTGCCCTACCCTCGGTGCCCGTGTACATGACGGGGTTATAGTTTCTGAGTTCGTCGAGCCAAACGTCATAGACCTCCCGGTGCCAGCCGGCGAGGAGAAGTGGAAGGTTTGCGTCTAGAAGGATCCGGACGTAGTTCGCGACACCGACTGCCTTGGCCATTCCGGTCTTCTGTCGAACCAGCGCGTCCAGGCGGCGAAGTGCCCTGCCTCGCTCAACAAAGGAACCGCTCGTTCCTTGTTGTGCAAGCATGACGGCGAGCTGATCGCTGCTCTTTGCCGCATTGCTGTCGTATGGGACGTGGTGCTTCATGACGTTAGGTAGTGGTCTGTCTCGGCCAATGTCTTCGTCGGTCCGCCTGAGCATGGCGTTCGCGTCGATGAGGTAGGCGCCGAGCGCATCCGGGTCCGAGACAAGCTTCTCGTTACCATGGCACCATTCGCGGACGAACTCATCCTTGGTTCCAAGTAACCCCGGAACGATGAATTCAATCACGTGGTGCATTTCGATGCCGTAGTTCATTATCGGTGTCGCGGTGAGTCCCAGAATGTACTCGACATTGTCCGAAAGAATGCGTGCGGCCATGCCCTTTTCAGTGCTGGTTCCCGCGCGCAGCTCCTGCGGCTCGTCGTAGACGGCCATCTTAAAGAATTCGGTTGCAAACAGGTCGGTCCATCCGAGGATCTTAGAATAGGAGAAGATGTAAACGTCCGCTTCCGGGAGCTTGTATGCTTTCCTGGTCTTGATGACGTGGACGCGAAGGTGGCTGAACTCCTCGATGCGCTCCACCCACTGATCCGGCAGGTGTGCCTGAAGTACGACGGCCGCCGGAAGCGTACCGGGCAGAAGCATCGCTCCGATAGACGAATTCGTCTTGCCGAGGCCGACGTCGTCGCCGAGTAGCATCTTCTTGACGCGCTCGAAGACTTGGACGAACTGGCTTTGGTGTTTCCAGAGTTCGCATCCCTCGCGCAGTCCCTGAATTTCTTTAGGGGCGTAGTCGGGAAGGAAGATCTCCTCAATCTCGCGTGCTTCCTTGAGGTAGTCTCGACACCCCTTCTTCAGTCGCCGTTCGTCGGTGGCTGACATGCGGAACGGAAACCGATCCATGAACCAGTCGAGTTCGAAGCAGTGGAGTGGATTGTTCGGGAACTTGAAGACGCTGGTTTCGAATTTACTGACGCGACGGAAGATGTCTTTGATGCGCATAGAGACGTGCGGCGGGAATTCGGTGACGATCCAGCTGTTCGATTCCTGATCGAAGGTCAGATCGCCGTACGTCTTGATGGCCTTCATGTTAGAGCCATCCCATGCCGAGGGAAACGACCCAACAGGGGCGCTCGTTGATGTCAGGCGGGAACCCGGTGGCCGTGGCGGTCGCGAGAATGAGTCCTTTGACGGCATCGTGCTTGCAATAGCGCTGGCATTGACGGTAGATCGCGCGCTTCGGGGCCTTGATTTTGACCTCCATTACGAGCCCGGACGGAAAGATGAAATCCACGATATCGGATCCGGATAGATGGTGCTCGCGCTTGTGCGGGATTCCTGCTTCCGTGAGAGCCGTGGAAATCGCTTCCTGAAGTTTCTTTTCATCCCTAAGGGGGAGCGGACAACGTTGAAGAAGGGAGACGATGGTCGCCGCCTCCTTCTGTAGAGTATCCGCGATTTCGGACGACATCGTCATTAGAGACGCTGTTCCTTCAGATTTTCGGGGTATTGCGGTTTACGCTGCATCTGGCGCGTCTCTTGGGTATTCGATCACCCTTTCTGACTCGTCTCCATCATGAAAGAGGGCGGAGTTTTCCGCCCTCTTTCACTCCATTCTAAAAAGGAATCTCATCATCATGGATGGGGCCGTTATCGAGCGGCGGAGCACCTTCCGGAGTGCCGCCACGATCATCGTCGCGGGAGTACGGCTGACCACCGCCTTCGCCGCGACCGCCGAGCATCGTCAGGGTCGAGTTGAAGCCCTGAAGGACGATCTCGGTGGAGTACTGGTCCTGGCCTTGTTGGTTCTGCCACTTGCGGGTCTGGAGTTGGCCTTCGATGTAGACCTTAGCGCCCTTGCGCAGGTAGTTTTCGCAGACCTTTGCGATGGCTTCGTTAAAGACGACGACGCGGTGCCATTCGGTGCGCTCACGGCGTTCGCCTGTGTTGCGGTCCTTCCAAGATTCGGAGGTCGCGATGCGCAGGTTCACGATCGGGCGACCGTCCTGGGTGTTGCGGATTTCGGGATCTGCCCCGAGGTTGCCGATAAGGATGACTTTGTTTACACTACCCGCCATGTTGGAATGCTCCGTTGGTTCGTCAGGCGATTGATGCGAGGGATTCGCGTCTTCGCCGGGATATCTGAGACGTTTTCTAAAGGATTCATTTCATGCTTGCAAGGATTAAATGGAATATCTTCAAAGGAGGGGCTTTTGTTTCGACGAAGGGTTAAAGGTAATTCCTGGTTCGATGAAAACTCAAGGAAACCGTTGGATTTTTGGAGCTTAAAATGAACTTGAAAGAAAGAATCGCTGCGCTCGGGATGTTGGAACTAGCGTCGATCAATGCCCAGCCTGTGAGCCTGGAATTGGATTATAATTACATCGTGACGCCGAATCCGAGCGTCGACGAACTGGAAAACAACGGTCTCGGCGATGAGTTCGACCTCGAAACCCAGTACGAGGAGGCCGTGGAGGCCTTCGAGAACTCGGACGACTACGGGAGCTGGGTGGAGAACCATAGGCAGAGGATGTTGAACGTTTGGCCGGTCAATCTCTTTCAGAACACCCATCAGGAGGTCGCGCAGATACTAGAGGATCTCGGCGTCGCCGTCGTGATCGCGGAGGTACCGGAGGACCGGGAGAGGGAGTTTGAGGATTACAACGCCCTAATCGTCATGACAGGCAGCGGCACGGATCTATCCAACGACATCGCCCAGGGATATCTCGCTTGCGGGCAGGTGCCGCCGACGGTGCTTTTGGAATGCATGTGCACGGCTCTGATGGACCGGTTCCATAATGAGGACATGAAAGTCCTGATGGGAGAGGCCTTTCGGCGCGCGGCGGATTACCATAGGAGCCGCATGGAGCGGTTCGAGGAAGTCGCTGATAAACATTTCCCTGAGGAGGGTGTGGCCCCGAGGTTTTGACTTCCACCCCTCCCTAAAGGGAGGGGATTCCTCCTGCGAGACGGTCAAGTCTGACCGCGCGAATGAACCGAGCCGAGTTAACGTCACGTTGAAGGACGGGCTTTGCGGCGCGTTTCAGGTAATGGGTGCGAAGTCTTGCTTCATGCGGTCTTCGCCTCTGCAGATGCCCTTGAGTTTCTGAATTTCGCCGTGAATTCCCTCTGTCTCTCCTCGGCCCTCCGGGCTTTTTCCCGCAGCGCTTCCTCTATGAAACCCCTGCGGTCGTTAAGGTTTCGCCATTCGTCGCTGGTTTCGGATTTTTCGGAGAGGAATTCAAGTATTCTTTCGGCTCCGCGCTGAAAGAAATAGGAGTCGGCGAGCTTCATATCAATGACGATGCCGAACAACTCGAGCCAAGACTCCACTGTTTTCGGGCTTGGGGTGCCGATGACGTATCCGAGGTCCCAGATGGTGCTTACGGCTGAATTCTTCAGGTGTCTTTCGTGGACGTGCCCGACCGCCGACTTGAGGCGATCGATCCAGACCGGGTCGAGTTGCTTGTCTCTATACTGCTCCTTGAAGAAGTTGAATGAGTTCGCGCGGTGAAGCCTGCGAGCGTACCTGATTATTAGCTTGTCGGAAAGGAGGTCGAAGAAGGCTCGGAACAGGATTCGCGTCCGTTCTTCGTCTTCGAGAGGGTGGCGGCTTCGGCTCCCCCTGCGGAACTGGTAGCCCACGCAGGCCTCGGCGATCCTTTTGACGGCCTTCGTTTCCTTTTCCGTGAGATCGCCTCGCTCATAAAAGGGGATAAGGGCCAGAACGCGGCCGTATGCCTCGAATAGGCAATTGCTATAAGGGAAGGTTTCGGCCTGTGGCCCTCGGATGTTCACCTTTGAGGCCCAGCACAGGAGAGCACTCTTAAGGAGTTCTGATTGCCCCTCCCTGAGGGGATGCGGCTGATTGGACAGGGCGTAGAGCGCGGCTTCTGCGTCGAGTGGCTTGAGGCGAAGCGTCCTCGCTTTGCCCTTCATGAGTTTGAGATACCAATCGACGCCCTGGAAACGGCTCCATTTTCCGCGAACGTAAATCGGTTTCGGACTCAGCCAGTGTTCGAGGGACATATTCTTGTAGAACTTCATCGACGGAATGGCCTTGCGGGCGTTTAGTTCCTCGCAGAAGAGATCGACGGCGTCCGATGTCGCGAGCATGATGGAGATTCCGCGAATGGTTCGTTCGTTCGCCGTGTCGTCGTGCGAGTCGAAATTCACGCTCAGCATGTTAATTTTGCCTTTTTTCGAAAGGCGGGATTCCATCGCGAGCGCGGAAGACCACGGGGTGCGATACCAGATGCCAGAGCCGTCTTCGGTCTTTTCTGTGACCGTGTAGTCCGGAACGTAGACGAACCCTAGTCCCGGGACGTTGCACACCTTTTTTGAATGTTCAGAATCGAGTTTTACGAATAGCAGACCTGCGTCACTGCGAAGCGAATTCATGAAACGAGCGAGGCGGCGAAGCGTCGACGGAGTGGGGTCGATGTCTTTCTTTAGGCGAACATTGTGGTCAGTATACTTCAGCCGTAGTGTTTCGGTCTCTGCGGATAGTCCCTCGGAGCAATCTGGCCGAGCGGTCGCGAGTGTCCGCGCCTTGTTTCCGGGGGCTTGTAGAAAGTAGGTGTTCTCGTGTCTGAGGTAGTCGATCTCGTTCCCGGTAATGACATCGAAGGTGTCGACCATGGGCACGAGTTTGCTTTCGCGGTTCGTGAAGGGCCGAAGGTCGGTGTCGCCGAAGTAATGGAAGGAAGGTGTAGAGACGTTGAAGCCAGCCGCGTTCAAGGCATTGACGAAGTCGGCCAGTTGCCTCTGCTCGTCGATGTGATTGATCTGGGTCCCGTCGACGTTCATGTTGACCGAGATGCGGTCCTTTATGGGTCTGGTTGGGTCCTCTTCCTTCCACCATGAAGGAGTTAGGGAATAAAAGACGGCCATTGTGGCTCCGGTATTCCTCGGCGACAGCAGGAATAATTTACTCTGGAATAACTCCACCCTTACGAGGGCGGGGAAATCGAGAAACATAATAGTTTCGGCAAAATCCTCGATGGCGCGCCATTTTCCTTCGGCATCGAGACAAAGGCCGGCATACTCCATGGTTTTCGACGGTGCGATATCGCCGATCAGGTCGGCTAGATCACAGAGATCGCGCCGATCAATGTGGCCGATAGGTCTGTTCCCGTAGCGCATGACCTGACGAAACGTTTGTCTCGTGGGGAGGTATTCGGCCGTTACGATGGGTTTTCCGGTCGGACTTCTTAGGGAGTAGATGCGGCAGGCGCCGCTGGCGTTGCATTCTTGGTAGCCTTTATTGCCGACGCAATGGTTCATCCGCGCCCCTTCGTGCCGAAGGGCGTTATTGTCCTTGAGGCGTACCCATGTGCGGCCGTTCCGGGTCTTGAGAACGGTTTCAATGTCGCCCTCACGGGTTTCGCTGTCGCCGTTCAGGTCTGCCATCCAGTCGTCCGCACGCGCCAAGACGGTCATGGGGTCCATGCGTTGCAACTTATTCAGGACGGGGTCTTCCGCGTCGAGAGATGCAAGCCAATCCGCGGCGTGGGACAGGTCCAGTCCGGAATTGGCGAGCGCTTGCCTGGAGAAAAGCCTGACGTCCCTGCCCTCCTTGATCTTCTTCAGGAGGTAGGGTTTTTCCTCGGGCCTCATTGCGGGAAAGGCATTGGTTGGGGTGTTGGGAGAGAGCCTGATCGTGAACAGGGGGGCCGTGATGTTCTTTAGAACAATCCTGGAGAGGAACCAGTCCTTGGCGGGGCCTTCGGGCAGTCGCTCGCACGTCTCGGTCAGATACTCATGAACGCTGTCGATGTTGGCAATCTCGTAGGCATGTCCGGTTCCGGCCATCGTATCAGGAGCCCTCGTTCTTCTCGTGTTCCGCAGGGGTCATGGAGACACCGTAAAACTTCATCCCGACCGCGTCGGCGAAATGGATTTCGCCTGCGAGCGGGGGCTGCACGATCCGCGCCCCGAGCGGGTGCGTGCCGCCATTCATCAGCTTTGAGCCATGCGGGATTGATCTTTAACGTCTTCCCCACCCTGAAGGACGGTGATTTTAGCGAAGCGC
>NZ_SMMF01000375.1:0-753 GCF_009711355.1 Roseibium sp. RKSG952
GAGCCCTCCCCGACAATGTTTCCGCCGCCGCTTGTGTCCATCGTACCGATAATTTCGGCGTAGAAAACCGCAATATTGCCCAAGACAATACTGTTGGTGAGGGTCACGGCATCGCTCGCCCTGATGCCTCCACCTTCATTTTCTGCAGTGTTGCCAGACACAGTACTGTTGGTGAGCGTGACGTTATCTTGCCCGTAGACGCCACCACCCGCAAACCGTGCGAAATTGCCGGATACTGTGCTGTTGGTGAGCGCAATGGCATCTTGCCCGTAGATACCACCGCCGCGATTTATAAATGCACTATTACCGGACACGGTGCTGTTGGTGAGGCTGATGGCACCCAGTCCGTAGACACCGCCACCAGTCCCCGCACTGTTCCCGGAGAGGCTGCTGTTCAAGACCGTCAGGCTTGCAGCACTGTAGACAGCGCCGCCTTGCTCACGTCCATTCGCGAAACCTCCGGTCAGAACAAGACCCTTCAGCTGCGTATCGGCAGTTTTGCTCGTGATATGGAAGATCCGGCTGTTGTCGTCGAGAAGGCCCTCGCCACTCTCGTCAATCACGCCGTCCCCGTCATTGTCCAGTTCATCTTTGCTTACATCAACTGCCTCGGATGCGGTCACAACTGTGAGCCCCGTGCTGCCGTCGCCGGAAAGCACGTCATTGCCCATCGCATCGGCCGTAATCGTCACGGTTCCCAGTCCCGAGGTCGAACCGTCGATAATCACCGCATCGGTGATCTCCAGTTCGCCC
>NZ_SMMF01000724.1:0-5732 GCF_009711355.1 Roseibium sp. RKSG952
GCGCTCTTTCACTGCAAATCCTGCGGACATCAGCATTCGCAAAAAGAAGGACTTACTTCTGCATGAATGCAGGAAGGGAGAAATCAGAACGCTTAGCCGATTCCTGCGGAACCTCGATGCCGTCTTCCTCGCCTGTGTCATCGAAGACGTTGATTTCATCTTCGGAGACGGTTTCCGAGGGATTCGATGTTTCAACAACCTTCAGCTCGCCGAAATCCTCGTTAGAGGAAACCTGCTCCTGAATGGGGACCTCCTCGTCCGGAATCTCGGAAGCGACCTCTTCGGAAGCGCTCGGCTCATCGGCGACGAGGACCTCGATTTCAGCGGAATCATCGGTGATTTCTTCGTCCGAAGCCGTTACGGCGTGGCTTTCCTCCGGCTCCGACGCGACGTTAGCGCTCTGACCGACGGTGGAATTCTGCTCGACGACCTCTTTGGAACTTTCGGTCTTCGACGAATTATCAGAGACCTCCTTCTGCTTGGCCGCCTTGGGAGCACGCGGCTTGCGAGACGCCTTCGGCTTTTCCGCTGGAAGATCAATGAGATCGGCATCAACGAGAACGTCTACGATACCCTGAACGGCCTTGCGGGCCTTCACCTTCGTCAGACCAGCTTCCTCGCAGGCGGCGATCTGATCGTCGTATTCCTGCTTCAGGTCGGCGACCCTCTGCTTTACCGCCTCGAGATCGACCTTGGCCTTTTCCAGCGCAGTAAGCCTGTCGGCGGCGGCGAGAATGCATTCACGAGCGTCTGTCATACAAAACTCCTAGGATAATGAGGTTGCGTCGGATCGGGATTCGACCTGATCGCTGTCCTCAGCCGCGACACGCACGACGGAAACGATTTTCTGGCCTTCCGGCAGATCGAACATTTTCACACCCCGGCGCGGCCGCCCGGTGCGTCGAATGCCCTTCACCGGAATACGGATGACCTGCCCGCCGTCGGTCACCAGAACGAGGCTATCGTCATCCGAGACGACCATACAGGCGAGCAAGGACCCCGTGTCCTTGTTGATGTTAGCGAAAGCACTGCCTTTCGCACCCCGGGCGGTGATCCGGTATTCGTAGGCGGAGGACCGCTTGCCGTAGCCGAGTTCGGAGACAGTGAGGAGAATTTCCTCCTGTTCCTTCATCTCGGACATGCGCTCGGGAGACAGAACGTATACCACGTCGTTCCCGTCTGCGTCCTTGATCATCGCCTTGCCCTTGTGCTTGAAGGCCTCGCGTTCCGCAGCCGTGAAACCGATGTGTCTAAGCACAGACGCGCCAATGACCTCGTTACCGTCCTCCATGTGAATGGCCTTCACGCCAACGCTCTTTCGGCTGGAGTACTGACGGAGAGAGTCAACCGGGAAACGGACACCAAACCCCTTCCCAGTCGAGACGATAACATCCTCCTCATCGCGACACATCAGAACTGAAACCAGCCGGCCGTGCGGCTGATCGTGCTCGTCGTTGAGATCAATCGCGATTTTGCCAGCCTTGTTGATGGTGGCGAAATGCTTCACGTCGTTTCGGCGAACCGTGCCGAAACTCGTCACGAAGACCAGGCTCTTTCCCTCGAGATCGCCCGGATTTTCCGGCATCGCGATCACTGCGGAGATGCTTTCCTCGCGTCGTAGCCGGACGAAGTTGACCAGGGGCCGCCCGCGTTGCGCGGGAGCGCCCTCTGGAAGGCGGTAGGCCTTCAAGGAATGAGCGATACCGCGATCAGTGAAGAACACCAGAGGAGTCTTGGTCGTACATACGAGCGTGTCGGTGATGAAGTCCTCATCCTTCGTATCCATGCCGTTCCGACCCTTGCCGCCGCGACGCTGCTCGCGATAGGCGGACAGGTCCGTGCGCTTGATATAACCGGACTTGGTGATCGTGATGACGATGTCCTTGCGCTCGATCAGGTCCTCGTCGTCGATTTCGTCTTCGTCGTAGGGCTTAATCTCCGTGAGGCGCGGAACCGCGAACTTCGACTTCACCTCGAGAAATTCGTTGCGAATGATGTTGTCCAGAACCTCACGGCTATTGAGTATCTCCATGTAGCGATTGATATCCTCGGAATGCCCCTTCGTAACCTGAGCAATCTCATCGCGCTCGAGACCGGTGAGCTTCTGAAGACGCATCTCCAGAATAGCCTTCACCTGAGTCTCGCTCAGCTTAAAGACGTCGCCGACGGGTTCGTCCGGATCCGCTTCGGTGAGGAACTGCGCGAAGTCGCCTCCGGTTGGAAATTCCATATCCATGAGGCGTACCCTTGCCTCGTCCGCATCGCTTGAATTCCGGATCGTGTGAACGACCTCGTCGACGCGACTCACCGCCGCGTACAAGCCGATCTGCTTGTGCAGAGCGTCCCGCGACTTGTTGAGTTCGAACACCGTACGGCGGCGCACGATGTCACGGCGGAATGCTACAAACTCCCTCAGAATCTGAAGAATAGACATCTCGCCGGGCTTACCCTTGGAGTCGATCACCGTGGCGTTCATTCCGAAGGACGTGACGAGTTCGGTGCGCTTCTTCAGGGCGTTCAAGACGATTGAAGGCTCGACGTCGCGACGCAACTCAACAACAACACGAACGCCGTCCTTGCGATCCGACTCGTCGCGGATGTCGGTGATGCCGTCGATCACCTTCTTGTCGTGAAGATCCTTGATTTTCTCCTGAAAAGTTTTCTTGTTCACGCCGTAAGGAAGTTCGGTCACGACGATCCGTGACTTCCCGCCCTTCATGGGTTCGATCCCAGCCGCTCCGGCGATGCGAATAGAGCCGCGACCGGTCTCATAGGCCTTCCGAATACCCCCGACACCCATGATCGTCCCCTTGGTCGGGAAATCGGGTCCGGGCATAACCTCAAGTACGTCGTCGAGGGTCGCATCGGGGTTGTCCAGAAGAACGAGCGAGGCATCGATGGATTCGCCGAGATTGTGCGGCGGAATCTGGGTTGCCATCGCGACGGCGATGCCCTGCTGGCCGTTGACGAGAAGGTTCGGGAAACGAACGGGAAGAGCCGTCGGTTCCTTGCGTGTGTTGTCGTAGTTGTCGGCCCAGTCGACCGTATCCTTGTCGATGTCGAGCGTCATCATGCCGGCGAGAGGAGAGAGACGCGCCTCCGTGTAACGCATAGCCGCAGGAGGGTCGCCGTCGAGGGAGCCGAAGTTGCCCTGGCCATCAATCAACACGGAACCCATAGCCCACGGTTGCGCAAGACGAACCATGGTGTCGTAAATCGCGCTGTCGCCATGCGGGTGGTACTTACCCATGACATCGCCGACGGTTCTTGCCGATTTGGTGTACTTCCGTCCCGAGACGTAACCGGATTCCTGCATGCCATGAATGATCCGGCGATGAACGGGCTTCAGTCCGTCGCGAACGTCCGGAAGCGCTCGGCCCACGATGACGCTCATACCGTAATTTAGATAGGCGGTTCCCATCTGATCTTCGATGAAGACGTCGCGGACATTGTCGTCGTCGGACGGGGTGGGCGTGCCGGGATGAATTGTCATTTGAAAACTTCCGGTGAGTAGTGACGAAACTTGGTGACTTAAGGATCTCAGAAATTGAGGCGAAGAACCCGGCTTACCGTTTGCTTTTCAGTTGGGACAGGAGCATCTGGGGGAGATGGCGTGGTTGCGGGCGCGGACGGAGATGCCTGAGTTGGAACGAGCTCTGCCGCGAACTTCTTTTCGTCGATGAGGAAGCCGTGGTTCAATGGCTTTGCGCTCGGATGCATGTTCAATCGCTCGTAGGTGAGATTGCCGCGCAGGCTGGCATGCACTCCGACGCGAAGGATGTTCGTCTCCAGATGACCGAAGAACGATCCCGCCATGAAGACCTCGTCAGCCTTGACGTTTCCGACCAGGGAGACACCGCGCTCGACTTGGAGAATTTTGCAGCGCACGTTGCCGCGCAGGCTTTTCCTCAGAACCAGTCTTTCCCCCGGTTTGTCGATGTCGAAATGTGTGTCCATGACGTCCTCGCTATCGGCCCAGTCTTCGATGGGATTTCACGGAAGATCACACCGAAGACTGGGTCTGTCAACAAAATATGGGGATTCAATCTACCGCGAGAGCCTCCTTCGCAGAACTTTCGTTGCATGTCAGCAAGGATTCGTTACCGAGAAAGATGGCTTTCGAAGGTTTTTTCGGCTCGTATCCCATGGCGGTGGCGACAGACGAGGCGACCGCGCGCGCCAAAAGCGGAGGAACCGAGTTGCCAACCTCCCGCGCTCCGCTCCACTTCGTGCGATTGAACCTGAACCAGTCCGGATAGGAGTGAAGGCGCGCCATCTCACGCACTGTGATGCAACGCGGATGAACGGGGTGAATCGGACGCGCGGCGGTGTAGGCTCCCCGATCCTTGCCGGTCCCAGCGCGTAGCGTATTGCAGAGACCATCAGGATCAAGCTTAAGGAACCGCGAAACGGGCTCCGGCTTGCCGTGCTCGGCCCCGGCGAAACGAGAGCGGGATGCTGCGTTGTGGTCGGTCCGGGCAGACGAGGTAAGGAGGTCGGGGTTCCAGAAGCGAGGCACGGAATAATCGGTCGGATCAGGGAGCAACCCCCGAAGTCTGCAAACGTAATCGCTCGGCTCGCCCAATTCCGTTTCCACCCAGTCACGGGAGTTCAGCGCATCGAACAGCTCGGCGTCTGGGAGATCGGAAATCGCGTCCGACACGGTCGGTCCTTTGGGCAGGGAGGCGTCCGGCACCTTTCCCTTGGCGGGAGATGTCAGGGGTTCCGGATAGGAAGGCAGCTTCAGGCCCTTCCTGGCTCCGATGATGAATAGGCGCTCGCGCTTTTGCGGGACGCCGAACCAGGCGGCGTTCAGAACCTTCCATGGAAGGACGACCTCGTAGTCGTTCTTCGTGAATTCCGACACCAACTCGTTGAGGAATTCCTTGTGCTTGCCGACAGTCAGTCCCTTAACGTTCTCGAGCACGAAGTAGTCGGCCTGAAGGTCGACTACGATACGGACGAAATCCATGACGAGGGAGTTGCGCGGATCGTCGAGGGAGCGTTTTCCGATCATGGAGAATCCCTGACACGGGGATCCGCCGAAGACCACGGAGACCTTGCGAAAGCCGATGCCGGAGCGCTCCCTGATCTGCGCGCCGTCGACATCGGAGACGGAACCGCAGATGATCGCGGTTTCCGGGAAGTTGTACTTGTGGACGGCGCAATGGACCGGATCCAACTCGACCGCGCATGCGACATCGAAGCCCGCCTGCTCGAAGCCAAGGGATAATCCTCCGGCACCGGCAAACAGGTCGACACAAACAGGGCGGCTCGACATCAGGATACGCGCTCCGCAAAGTCCTTCTGGTTGATAACGGACTGAAATTTCTCAGGGAACCCGACGACGACATCAATCCCGGCGACTTCCCGGCGGGCCGGAAATTTGAGTTTTTGCTGTGTCATTGTGAATCCTTTTTGAGAGCTGCAGAAAAATGGTGTCCGCAAGGATTCGTTTTGGCAAGTAGTAATCGACCCGTCTGCGGGCGAAATCGGGCGCTCCGGATGCTGTCCTTCTGGAAGATCCTTGCCGCCACTTGGATGTCCGTGAATGCCGTGAAGGGCAAAGCAGCCCTCTACCTCTCCCACGAGCTGGGTGTCCAGTACAAAGACGTCCTGGGTTCTTTCCAACTTCACTGACAGAAGCATGATTCAAACTCGAGGCATCCTGTCATTTCCCAAAGCTTGCGATGTCCGTCACCGGATGATCCAGAAGCGCGGCAAACCCCTTC
>NZ_SMMF01000373.1:0-751 GCF_009711355.1 Roseibium sp. RKSG952
GTCCTTCAGGGCGGGGAAGACGTTAATTACAGTCACTTGGGATTTCCGGCTCCCGGTACCCGCCCTCGGGTTTCCTGAAACGAAATGGGCTCAATCTGGATTTTTAAACCCTAATCGTTTCACTAGAATTGGTCAGACGTGTCGGATTCGAACCGACGACCCCCGCTCCCCCAGAGCGGTGCGCTAACCTAGCTGCGCCAACGTCTGTCTCTGAGATGCTCGCGCATCATCGTTCGTGCGGTGTCCTTCACGAGTCCCCGCACGCGTCGGATCCGGAGTGGCGTCCGAACCCGCAGTTTCCCATCGATTTCAAAGAACTCCCGATCCAGTCGGGCACCGGGCGTACCCGGCTCTTGAGCTTGAAAAACGAAAGACCCCCGTGACTTCGGTCGACGGGGGTCTTTCGTTGCTCGGGATCTTGGGAGTGATTAGATAAATCTGGCGCCTCCAAGAACCGACGTGACCCGTCGACCGCCTGCGTGCAGCAGGAGGTGCAATGGTAAGGGGAGATACGGATAGGCGCGCGAGATCGTTGCGCGGAATGCGCCGATCATGTTCGCGATGCTGATTGCCTTAGCCATCTTCTTACCTACGAGTGTTGCCGGGGAAAAGTCCCGATGACCAAACGATTGCCGGATCTTCTTGAAGAGGTCAAGCGAAAATAGCGAATTCTTTCGATTTTTTTTAGGGGACCCTAATGGTCCCGGAATCAAGGATTTAATTCTTAACGTCTTCCCCGCCCTGAAGGACG
>NZ_SMMF01000069.1:0-236 GCF_009711355.1 Roseibium sp. RKSG952
CCTACGCGGTTTGGGCCTATCATCGCTTCACGATAAGCTTTGCCGATGTTGAGGACCTGCTTGTCGAATCTGAACTGATGCGGTGGATGCCCCCACCCAGCGGCATCGAGTATACCTATGCAGGTTTTGGGCGCTTGCCCCACGCATTGAAAGCTGATTCCATATTTAGTAAGAGGGGAGCGATGGCGGGAACGACGAGCGTTACCGCAACACCACAGATGCGGCTGGAGTTGAAG
>NZ_SMMF01000084.1:0-241 GCF_009711355.1 Roseibium sp. RKSG952
CTCGGCGATCGGCACTCTGGTGGAACGCTCTACACGCTTCACGCTCCTGCTGGATCAACCACAAATGCCCGGTCACGGCGTGGGCCCACGTAAAAAGAACGGGCCTGCGTCGGCCGGGCACGGCGCTGAAGCTGTTAGAGATGCCATCACCAAATCCATTCAGACGCTACCCAAGCATTTACGCAAATCGCTGACATGGGACCAAGGTGCCGAGATGGCTCAACATGAGCAATTGAAGGAA
>NZ_SMMF01000170.1:0-325 GCF_009711355.1 Roseibium sp. RKSG952
CAGTACATGGACCTCTTGCCGGTCGGCTTCCCTGATACTCTCCGGCGCACGGCCAAGCGCCGCCCCCAGCCGGGCATCACTAATCTCTTCGGGAACCAAATAGGCAATGAGACGGGTGTTCGCGCTCCCGGTGCCGCCATTCTCCTTCCGCGCCACCACGACAGCTTGGGCAATACCCGCCTGCCGAACCAGAACCGCCTCGATCTCGCCAGGCTCCACCCGCATACCCCGGATCTTCACCTGGGCATCGATCCGGCCACGAAATTCCAGCGTGCCATCTGCCCGCCAGCGCGCCAGATCACCGGTCCGGTAAAGCCTTGCACCC
>NZ_SMMF01000886.1:0-3744 GCF_009711355.1 Roseibium sp. RKSG952
CAAGAGGCGAAAGACGCAGTGTGCGGCAGCGCGAACGTATTGTCGGCAGTAATCGCGATGGCTGGTGCGAGATCAGCAAAAGCGTTGTTCGGGCCGGGGGCTCTTCGAGCATTTTCAGCAGCGCATTCGCAGCACTGATGTTCATTTCATCCGCCGAATCCACGATGACCACCCGCCGACCACCATCCGCAGACGACAGGCCAAAGAACCGACCAAGTTTGCGAATGTCATCCACTACGATCTCATTCCGTAGCTTTCCCTGATCATTCAAGGATCGGGTGATCGCAGCCAAACCGGGTTCCGCGCCCGCCAGAATGCGGTGCGAAACGGGATGTTCTGAGCCGATATTCAACGACGACACAGGAGGAGGGGCCCCAAACAACCCATTCTCTTCTGTAGGAGGTGTCGCCAGAAGGAAACGTGCGATCCGCCAAGCAAGTGTCGCCTTACCCACACCCTTTGGGCCTGTCAGAAGCCAGCCATGATGTAACCGTTCTGAGTTAAAGGCGTCGAGAAACGCCTGTTCGGCCGCATCTTGTCCGAACAACTGCTCGGTTTCGCGCGGGTGGGGGGCGCCGGGCGCCTGATCCGGGGTTGGAATATCGTCGCTCATCCGTCGTCTATCGCAAGGCTTGCAAGACGATATCTGTCACATCTTGTGCAACGCTGTCCATGTCCCGGTTGCCATCCACAACCTGAAAACGTTCTGAGAATTCATCAGCCAGAGCCAGAAAACCCGCGCGCATTTGCCGTTGTAGTTCCGGGCCAAAATCCTCGAACCGTTCTTCGGTGCCCTGCCGCCCTTTGGCGCGTGACAGGCCGGTTTCCGGGTCCATGTCGATCAGCAACGTCATATCGGGCTCTCGTCCGATCATCAGACTGTGCAATTGATCGACTATCCCACGCAGATCACCGCGTGACAGGCCTTGATACATGCGGGTGCTGTCCGCAAACCGGTCACAGATCACGACCTTTCCCGCGTCCAAGGCAGGTTCAATCGTGCGTTCCAGATGATCGCGGCGGGCCGCGGTGAACAGCAGAATCTCTGTTTCCGCCGACCAACGGTCAGGATCTCCCTCAAGAACCAGCCTGCGAATTTCTTCGGCCCCCGGCGAACCACCGGGTTCACGGGTCAGAACGACTTCATGGCCTGCTTCCTGCAAGTGCTCAGCCAGCAAACGTGCCTGAGTAGACTTGCCCGATCCGTCGATTCCCTCGAATGTCAGGAACAACCCCCGCCGCGTCACATCGACTCCAGCGGGATATTGATAACGTCTTTGAGTACTATGCCACCCACCGTCATCAGGCGTACGACAAATCCACCCTGCGGCACGTCCTGAGCTGCGACCAGTGGCCGACGAATCTCTGGCAAACCTTCGGGCCTGATCACCAGTTCAGCCAATTGCTGCCCTTTGGCGACAGGCGCGTTGATGGGGCCTTCATAAACAACTTCGGCCTCTACATTCTGATCGGTCAGAACAGGGAACAATACGCTCAGATCCTCTTCCGGAACCAGACCAACGGTTTTCTGAGCGCCCATCCACAGCTTGGCCTCTGCTATGGGCGTGTCGGCTTGGGCAACTGTCCTCTCGACAAAATTTCGAAACGACCAGTTAACCACGGCCTCAGCCTCCTCTGCGCGCCGGGCTGTGCTGTCCAGGCCAGAGAGAACGAAAACTACCCTGCGGTCCCCTTGTTTGGCAGACCCGACGAGGCCATAACCTGCCTCCTGCGTGTGGCCGGTTTTCAGGCCATCAGCGCCGATATCCAGCTTCAGCAGGGGGTTTCGGTTGCGTGCGTTCGATGGCGCCCGACCGTCGAACTCAAAAATCTCTTCGGAAAACAGCGGGTAGTATTCGGGGAAATCCGAAATCAGTCGATCCGCGAGAACAGCCAGATCATGCACAGACATCATGTGCCCAGCCGCTGGCCATCCATTCGAGTTAGCAAAGTTGGAGTTATCCATGCCCATTTGCTTGGCGCGTTGGGTCATATAGCGGGCAAACCCTGCTTCGGTTCCATCGGGGCTGAGCGCTTCGGCAATCACAACGCAGGCGTCATTGCCGGACAGAACGATAATGCCGCGCAAAAGATCTTCGACCCGGACTCGATCTTGCGTATTCAGGAACATGGTCGAGCCACCATAGCTCATGGCGTGCTCGGACACTGGCAGAGTTTCATCCAGAGTTAGACGACCATCTCGCAACGCTTCGAAAGCCACATATAGCGTCATCAGTTTTGACATGGACGCCGGGGGCAGGGGCTGATCCGCATCCTTGGACAGCAGTACGGTGCCGGTCTTCTGGTCCATGACATAGGCAGCACGCGCTGTGGTGTCGAACGCTTGTGCCGGAAGGGCCATAAGGGCCAACCCAAAAGCCAGAGCAGTTGATCGTAATGAGGAAAGCATATGGAGCCTCCTTCCTAGTTTTTCACCGTGAAGGCATCGGCAAAACCGAGATCTTTCACATCGCCGAGGATCGCCTTTCGCTCGGCTCTTGTCATGGCTGGGCCGACCAGCACACGCCAAACGGGTTTATCCCCCGATTTTAGCTCACGCACTTCGGCAAGCATACCATTGCTGCGAATCTTGTCGGCTGCACTGTTCGCATTGGCCTCGATTCCGAAGGTGCCAACCTGAATATAGGGTTTGGTCAAGGCTGACGTGCCCGAGGTACTGGCTGCAGCCGGAGTTGGCTCGGATGCTTCAATCGCGGCTGCGGCGCCTGCGATCGGGTCCAGTGGGGTTTCAGTGATTTCGTTTGGTTTCTTTTTCTGCCACCATTTCCGCTTTGCGGGTTTTTCAGGCGGCGGTGCAACAGGGGCATCTGATAGAGCGGCCGTTGGAGATGCGGTTTCTGCAACGGCTTCTGCCGCTTCGGCAGCAGTATCCCCTGAAGCTGCATCCCCTGAAGCTGCCACGGCGGCAGCTCCGGCTGCTGCCCCAGCAGCGACGGCACCGGTGTTTTCAGGTTCTTTCTTTTGCCACCATTTTCGTTTGGCCGGCTTTTCGGCGGCTTCTACTGGTGTGTCCGAAGTCGCGTCTGCAGCTGTTGCCGCAGTATCCTCGCCTGTGGTCTCGTTCTCTTCAGTTTCGGCGGGTGCAGGCGGCGGTGTCGGTTCGGTTTCCTCACGGCGCAGCGCCACAACTTGCAAGCGCGTCGGCGACCCTGCCAGCATTCCCAACTCACTCGCGGCCGCAGATGAAACCTGAAGCACAGGTCCGGGCAGGTCCCGTTCTCTGCGGAACAACGCACCTGTCACTTTTTTGTTGTTGGCCGTATTTTTGATCAGAACACGTTCGGGCTGTTTCGCATCGGGGTGCGCTACCCAGATACCACCCAGTGATGGGCGTCCATCCCAAAGTCCTGCTTCGGTTGTTTGAAAGACATCGGGTGCTTCGACATCGCGTTGTGGTCCACTCGGAACCGGTAGCAATTCGACGGTACCGTCGTTTGCCTGCGCCTCATCGGATTCCGGATCGGTTGAAGTATTTCCAGGAATCAACGCCTCGTCACACGCAGTTAAAGCCGTCAACGTCACTGCCAGAACCGCTAGCCGATGCGGCCCAAAGCGTGTCCCTGTCGCTCGCTTCATTTTGTCATCCCTTGCCTGAAAGGGCTGTGTTCACCCAGCCCCAACCGCTGATCGACTGGTTCTTGTGCCAGTCTCTTGCGGCCTTTCGCCGGGATCATAACGCGGGTACTGTGGCATGGAAAGACCGCTGCTCGGGCTTCGGCAAAA
>NZ_SMMF01000886.1:3858-7178 GCF_009711355.1 Roseibium sp. RKSG952
CAACTTGGCCTTAGACCCTGCCCGCAGCGGGGAGGTGGCAGAGTGGTCGAATGCGGCGGTCTTGAAAACCGTTGGGCGTGAGAGCGTCCCCAGGGTTCGAATCCCTGTCTCCCCGCCATAAGAAACTAGGCGAAGCTTACGACCACAGTTAGCCACCAAGACGCTCGATATTGGCGTTTCTTCCGATAAATTGTCCCAAGACCACCTCTGTTCCTGTTTCGCGCTCTCAGGATCTGGACTTGCTTTGTGATTCGTTTGTGATTTGCGCGCCTGGAACACAACCATCGCGATCCTAGATTTTTTTCCTGTTTTCCGGCAAAATAACCGGTGCTGCCGACCCATGATAATAAATTGATGATTCAGAATGAGCAGGATGTGAGACACCCACATCTTTGCCGTATCGACGGATGTGCCCCCGGTTTTTAGGGAGCGGCGAAGTCCGCGACTCAGAATGGGCCAGATTTGTGAGTTTTTAAGAATTTATAGCGAGTGGGGAAATGGAAGGCACCAAGGGGCAACCGGAACTATCTTTAGGCGCGAAGTCCGGGCCAGAGAACTCCGCGAAGATTTATTGGAGCCAGGTTCACAAACTAGCGTTCGAACGACTGCGATTTGCAGCGACGAGTCGCGCCCCGCTTACGATTTTTGGGGGGCGCTCCGGAACAGGGCGGACCCGGCTGGTTCAAGAATTGATCGCGGCAAACCCCCCCGGCTTCACAATCGCAGCAATTCTCGACCCTCAACACCTCACGGGTGACGTGCACTCGGACGTGTTGTCGGCTTTTGACCCCAAGCGAACTTGCTCCGATGATATTGAAAGCAATCAAAACGAATTAACGAGTCTTTTGGGCTCGCTTCATGCAGCACAGAGATTTCCGGTTTTGGTTGTAGATGATGCAGACCAGTTAACTGACACATATCTCGGTAATTTGTGCTCGATGTGCGACGAAAGCGCGGGCACACGACCCAAGTTGAAGCTCGTCCTCGTTGGGAGCACCAATCTAGCTGATATTTTGTCGAATACACAGCCAGATCTCACCGGTCCTGCATTTATGCTGGAGGTGATGAGCGAAGAAGATGTGGGAGGATATGCGCGGGCAAATCTGGTTGCGCTTGGTTTCAGCGATCTCGGCCTTACGGACGACGCTGTGAGAGAGATGTTTCTGCAGACGAACGGTATACCTGCCAAAATAAACATTATCTGCGATGGAATTCGCCATTTTATGGATGAGAGAAATCTGACCGAAATAGATCGCGAGAGCATTCGCAAAATTGCTGCCGATATCAGAAGCAATAAGCCCGGAAAACTGGTCGAGGATGAACCTCCATCGAACGGGTTGAGCCCATTGGCGCCCGCGGGCTTAGGTGCACAAGCCATTGCTCACCATGCTGGAACTGATGCGCAGTTCTCAACTAAGGCAGGTTTTTCCCAACCTCATGACACACAGGGGATCACACGTTTTTTTGGCCGAAACACAGCAGTTGTGATCGGTCTGCTAGGGTTGGCGACGGTTACGACCGCAGCATATCTGTTGATGTCAGCAAGCGGCTTTGATGAGTATCGGTCGTCATTGATCGGAGAGAGCGAAGCAACCCCGCAGAATCTTCCGGGAATCAATCCCGCTGGCAATAGTGTTGAGGTCGGTGGAGATATTCAGAAGGCTATCGAGGCCCAAGCACGTGTCACAAGACTGTCGGATGTAATAGCTGAGGTCGATCCCAGCGCCAGCGGCCTGTATCAAGCCGCACTCCGGCTGGCCGGAACTGACGCCGATGCTGCCGTCGCCAGTTATGCCCGAGCGGCGTTGGCCGGGCATGATAGGTCCGCTTATTATCTTGGCCAGATTTACGAAACGGGTGAAGGCGTGCCTGTGGACCTTGCGTTGGCCAGGGCTTGGTACAAGATGGCTGCCTCGGAAATAGGCGGCGCTGTCGATCGGCTCAACGATCTGCAGTCAAACTACGAGAGTGGAGCTTTGACAGAACCAACGCAGCTTTTTTCGAACTTGTCGGCCGACGGAGTTGCTGAATTTGTCTGGACAAGCGGGGAGGGGCCGGATCCGTCTACCTACCGTATCGAGGTCGCCTCGCCAGAGGGAAGCGTGATCCTCGACGTGCCAGATTTAGAGTTATCAGCGGTGCGATTGATGGTACCAACGGATGCGCAGCAATGGCGTGTTGCCGCGATTGATGAACATGGCGGGCAAGAAGCGGTATCGCCTTGGGTAGACATCAGTACGAACTAGGCGCTACCGCTTTGCCGAACCTTTATTGATTGATCAACAGCCGATCACGGCGCAAATTCTGTTGCGATAAGCAGTGTTTGCCTCGCTTTCGATACTGGGTTGCCCTGACGACACGACGGGACCGCAGGCAAGCTCGTAGTCTTCGCTAAGTCCCAGATTGACGCATTCCGAAATGTTCCAGCCCGGCGGTATGTCATTCAGGTCCACGTCATTCCATTTCGGATGGCCGGATTGCTGCAGTGTCTGGAACTCTTTTGCGATCAGATGAGCCACATCCGCGACCGCTTTGCAGCTTTCCTGATGGTAAGAGTTACGCGCACGATCGTATTCGTATGTCATCAAAACGGCCTTTACCGCGACCACGTCGATGGTTTCGGTTTGGAACGGGTAGGTACCAGCCTCGATCTTTGATGGAGTGTAAACCGCTGCCAATGTAGGATCCGTGACCGACAGCAGATGCAGCTTTTCAGGATCGATCTGATCGGTTTGAAAAATCTTGGTGGGCGCCCCGGCAACGTAGAAGAACGCATCGATACTACCATCAAGTAGCATCTGCAGTGACGTATCGGCATTGATGGTGAGACGCTCGGCAGGCACCACGCCAGCGAGATCCAGAACGAGTGATGCGGTCAGAAATGTTCCGCTATCCTCCACGCCAACCGCCACGCGGCGACCGTTAAGATCAGACAAGGAGTTGATGTCACGTTTAGCAAGAATATGAACTTCCTCGTTATACAGCGGGAAGGCAATGCGGACGCCGAAAATTGCGCGGGCGATCTCGGGGTCTTCGCTTGAATAGGTCTTCAGGTACTCCAGAACGTCGCTCTGTACGATCCCAAGCTGGGTGTGGCGGCGCTTGCGAACCCCCAGAAAATTCTCCAGAGATCCCGCACTTTCGCGGACATTGAGTTCGATACCGCAAGCGGAAGCAAGGTCACTCATGTCGCCGCCGATCTGAATATATGTCCCGGTGGGGCCACCGGTCAGAATGTTCCGCTCAAATGCCGACGCGGATACCGGTATCGCCAGCCCCAGCACCATTGGGAACACCGTTCTGGTGAGGACATTAACCAG
>NZ_SMMF01000886.1:7354-30543 GCF_009711355.1 Roseibium sp. RKSG952
TCTCCGGACCGGACCAAATGCAACAGGGTTTGCCGGTTGATCTCACCGGTAGCGGCTTCCAGTGCATCAACAGCACATGATCCGCTGGCAAGATCGGCAATAAGGCTTTCAAGTGTTTCTATCGGCAGATCGCTCAGCCCAGGAGCGCCGATCAGTATGGCGCGAATGGCATCAGTAGATTGTCCTACGTTTGGAACGGGCAGGGAACCGGTCGCTGCATCGACTGCAGCTGGCGAGGTCAAATCCTCCTGCGGTTCATCGGTCAGCGAAGAAAATCTGGAATCCGCTTCGACAGCACGACGTTCCAGTTCTTCCAGACTGGCGGCCAGATTTGCAAGCTCGTCACGATAGGCCGCTGCCTGTTGTCGCAATGAATCAAGTTCGGCCCGAGCGTTGGCTGCATTCGTTTCCGATTCCGAAAGAACAGCCTGATTGTCCAAGTGCTGTGCCCGAGCGTTCTCGACTTCCTGTGTAGCTTTTGCTCGTTCCTCCTCGAGTTCGGAAACTTGAGTCGCCGCTGCATCGCGCCGTGCTTCGGCTTCGCTCGCTTCTGCGATCAGCCGGTTCAGTTCCTCACGGGCAAGCGCGAGTTCTTGCTGTATCTCACTCAGTTCGGATTTGGCGTCGGCAAGCTGAGTGTTGATCTCTTCCAGAGATTGCGATGCGGTGTCGGTCGCGGCGGTTTGATCATTTGCTTGTGCTACTTCCGTATTTAGCTGGCTGAGCTCTGTGCGCCGGGATTCAAGTTCACCCAAAAGCGAATCCAACTCCTCTTTCGCCGCCGAAACCCCTTCGCTGGTCTGCTGAAGTGAGGCGACCATTTGGTCACGCTTTTTGGTCACAGCCTCTGTTTCAGTCTTCAACTCTGTAAGGGTAGCGTTGGCTTGGGTGATTGTTTGCCGGGACTGAGACAGTTCTTCGCCGGAACTGGCGATATCATCATCCAGTCGATCTCGCTCTTTACGCAAATCATCCAGTGATGCAGTCAGATCTGCTTTCGTTTTCTCGTCTTCCTGCAGTTGGTCAGCTAGCGTCTGCAATTCGGAGGTCAGTTCGCTAAGCCTTGCCTCGTTCTGGGAAAGCTCACTTCGCGAAGATGAAGCCTGGGATTGCAACTCTGCAAGAGCTGACTGTGCTTTGGAATGCTGAGACTGCCCATTCGCGATTTCAGTTTGCAAATCCTCAAGCGTCGCGCGTGCTTGCACAATTTCCTCTGCGACAACTTTTTGATCAGCACGTTCCCGTCCGGGGTTCGTGATTTCCACCTGCAAAGAAACAAGCTTGGTTTGCAGCTTTGTCAGCTCGGATTCTGCAGCTGCCTTTCCTTCTTCTGCGGCACGGGCAGCCAGTTCAGCGCGCGAACGTACGGCAGAAAGCGTTGCAAGCTCGATGGACATCGTGTCACGGCGATCGGCCAGCTCTGTCAGCGCAGCATCAGTTTGTTCGAACTCAGCCTGTGTCGCTGCCAGTTCCTGCATAAGATCGCTCAGGTCTTCTTCAGCAGAGCGGCGCTGTTGCGCCAGTTGAGTCAGTTTTTGGGAGGTTGCTTCGATATCATTTGTTTCAGCGCGCGTCTGTTCGATTTGCTGAGCCAAGCTTTCATATTCTTTGTTGCGACTGACGATCTGTCTCTCCAGCGCTTCTTTCTCTTGTTTGCGCGACTGAACCGCGTCCTGAACGCGCTTGAGTTCTGCCGTGACGTCGACGATTTCTTTCTGGAGTTTTGACAGGCCTGATCGGTCCGCCTCAAGCTTCGCCTGCGTCTCGCTTACGGCTGCCCTCAAAGTTTCCAGATTGCCTTGTTCATGGGAAAGTTCAGTTGAGACTGTTTCCAGGCTGGCTTTGGTCCCGATCAGTGTCTCGTTCAGAGCATCCACTTCGGCGCTGACCTGAAGCTGGCTTCTCGTCAACTCGTCAACATCTGCTGTCAATTGATCGGCCAGCATCTGGTCCGCTTCCATCTTGCTCTTGACGTCGCGCATCTCCAGTTTCAGTTGCTCAATGTTACCGATCTCTGCTGCAGCGGTTTCGATTTGAACGTTGAGTTCCGCCAGCCTGACGCTGGCTTCTTGTTTGCTGGTCTCAAGATCCACAAGCTCTGCCTGCCGAGCCACGATCGCGGCCTCGCTTGCCTCGTTCTCAGTTGTCAGCAGGGTTCGGGCTTCTTCCAGCTCGGCGATCCGCGAGGCATGGTTCAACCTCTCAGAATCGACTTCCGCAATCTGGGCGTGCAGCGCGGTCAGATCATCTTCGGCTTTGGTGATGTCTTCGAGTAAGTTGTCTCTGGTTGACTGCGCCCGGTCGATTTCTTCTTCTAGCAGCGCAAGGATTTGTCGAAGCGAGGCGGCTGTCTGCTTCGAGCCTTCAGAATTAATTGCAGGCTTTTCGGTACCTTGCGCAAAAACAACAGGCGCCCAATTGCCAAACACTAGAATAAAAACCAATACCCAATACAGCCGAAGCTGGAACATACCCCCACACCCCAAACAAAAACGGCAAGGTAAGCATCTCACAAATTGGCCAAAAAGTCGAATCTGGGCCGCATGCAGGGACGCCCGTTCATGTGCCAAAACGTCCTCTGAGTAAGTATTGCAGGAACTCATTGAGATAGGTTTCTGCCACTGTGAAGCAGCAGAAAATGCCATCATAGCATGAGCGAACTAAGGGTGCTGAGATAAGATAGATCCGACGTCTTTAAACCTGAGCCAATCTGTTCAGACAGATTTCCTGTCATCAGTATGTACTTCGTCGGATTGTACTTTTGGGCGAGGCATGTGACATGACATGGCTCTCTTCGGCAGGCAATGTGGTCGCAATGAATCCGATCTGGATGGCAAACAGCGTCTAAGAAGCTGTCGCACCTCTTGCTGTTGGTAAGTTAACCTCTGCAGAGTGCTTGCGAGCAGGGCAGTGAGGAATCATCTCAAGAATGGCAACCCAATCTGAAAACCACGCTGTATTTCTAAACGGCAGCCTAATGCGGCATGTCGTAAGAATGTCGTTGACCACCAGCATCGGACTGATGGCGATCTTTGCCGTGGACTTCGTTGATATGGTTTTCATCTCGATGTTGGGTAACGACGCGCTTGCAGCGGCAGTCGGTTATGCTGGTACGCTTTTGTTCTTTACCAATGCGGTCAATATCGGCCTGTCCATCGCGGCCGGAGCTTTAGTTGCGCGCGAACTGGGGGCAGGGCGGCCTGAACAGGCGCGAAACTACGGGTCCAGCGTCGCGATCCTGGGTATCGTAGTTGGCTTGGTGCTCTCAGCGCTGGTGATGATGAACGTCGAATTCTTATTGTCGTTACTTGGTGCAGAGGGAGAGGTTCTGCGACTGGCGTCCCGCTATGTTTCGATCATTCTGCCAACTATGTGGGTTATGGCCGCCGCCATGACCAGCATGGCTGTATTGCGTGCGCATGGTGACGCTCGTCGATCCATGATGGCAACGATATATGGTGGCATTGTAAACGCCGTTCTTGATCCGGTGCTGATTTTTGCGGTTGGACTTGGACTGGATGGTGCTGCCATTGCCTCAGTATTGGCGAGAATCACGATGCTGGGAGCAGCGTTGTTGCCTGCCTTGAAGGTTCACAATGGCTTTGCACGACCATCACCTCGTCAGGTGTTTGACGACTTTGGTGCGGTTCGCGCAATTGCCTTCCCTGCTATCCTAACAAATATCGCAACACCGATTGGAAATGCGATCGTGGTTCGGGAAATCGCCAGCTATGGGACAGATGCGGTTGCAGGTATGGCGGTGATCGGCAGGCTGCTGCCCGTCGCTTTTTCGGTCATTTTTGCGTTGTCCGGGGCTATTGGCCCGATCATAGGGCAGAACTTTGGCGCAGGACGGTATGACCGGGTCCGGTCTGCCTTTTACGCCGGGGTTCAGTTCACCGGGATATATGTGTTGATCATGGCAGCGGTTCTGTTTCTGCTACGCGCCCCAATCGCGGATTTGTTCGAGGCTCAGGGCGAAACGCGGAAACTGATCTATCTGTTCTGCGGACCGCTGGCGCTGGCTGCGTTTTTTAACGGGGTCATTTTTGTCACCAACGCCAGTTTCAACAATCTGGGCCACCCCATCTATTCCACGTGGATAAATTGGGGGCGTCATACTGTCGGGACATGGATCTTTGTCGTAATTGGCTCGTATCTGGGCGGGGCATCCGGAGTTTTGTTGGGGCAGGCCTTTGGAGGCGTGATCTTCGCCGGGATTGGTTGGTATCTGGTGGGACGCGTAGTCTCGAACCTTTCACGGCCAACCGAGGTCGAGCCATTTACCGAGCAGAACCGACTGCATTCGTTGTTCGGGCGTCGCGGCTGGTGAGCCTGAACTGGCTGGCCGATTAGTTCCCCTGGTTGCGTGCTTCCAAACGTTCCAGATTGACGACGGTCGACAGCATCAGCCGATCATGACTCCAGTCCTGCGTTTGCCTGATCGAGGCTGAACCCAACGCAAGAAGCAACGCAAAAACCAGCGTCAGTCCAAGAAAGGCCATTGGCAGATGAGATTGGGCTGACGGTGCATCAGCCAACGCGATGACCCGCTGTCGCAGCACGCGCTTTGCTTTTCCGCCCGAAACCAGTGCTACATTCAAAACACGGGGGCTGCCGCGCGACACGGTTCGGGCGCAGTAATCCAGCAAACACGCTGTGTAGTCGCGTGTATCGATACCCTTGCGGGTGACGACTGACTGATCGCAGGCCAGCTCACGCAGTCGGCTGAACTGATACTTCAGGATCAGGTAGGCCGGGTTCCAGAATAGTAGCGGACGCAGCAGTTCAAAGCCCAACTCCCATTCGACGTCATGTGCGCGAACGTGCTGCAACTCGTGAGCGAGGGCAAACCGCAAGTCGCGTGGCGTGTCCAGAAGATGGCTTGGCAGAACAACATGGCGTCGGCGCAATCCACGAACTGCAAAAGGCACGCTGATGCGATCTGAAAGACGAATGTCTACTTTGGCAGAACGCCGCCACAGAAAGCTGGTTCGGACAGTGTGCCGGATTGCCAACGCATCACGGAAGGCCCGAAAGGCAAATACGGCAGAGAGCAATACGGCACTCACAATAAGCGCAGTCAGCAGGCGGTACTCTCCGGATAAGATCATTTCAATCCAGCGCTGGCGTGTATTCAGCAGTGTTTCGAACTGCGTTGCCGGCATGGCGATATCGCCGCGCAGATAGGCAGCTACAGCGATGTCCCCAAAGGCAACAGCCTGACCCGGCCAGATCTGGCCGGCAACTAAAGTGGCACCCAATGCCAACAGTGGACTGAGTAACACACATACACATAGCGCCTTGAGCGCACGCAGTTGCACAATATAGCTATGGCCCAGCGCAGTGCGTGACAAAGCTGCCCGCGCAGCCAGCCAGATTACAGCCGACATAGCCAGAACTATGTTCAATTCGAGATACGCATCGAGAACCGGTTTAACCGCTGTCATTTTGCAGTCTCCTCTCTACCAGTGCCCGAATTTCCTCCAAATCGGCTTCACTAAGCCCCGCATCATCGACCAGTCGCGCGACCAAGGTCGCGGGTGTGTCGTCAAACAATGTGCGAGATAGGTTCTGAAGCGATCTTGCCTGATACCTGTCTTTTTCCAGAAGCGGCCTGTAAATCAGCGTCTTGCCGTCCTTACGGCTCTCGACAAAGCCTTTTTCGTCGAGAATCCGCAGGATGGTTGCACCGGATGTATAGGCCAAATTGCGCTCTGGCGGCAGACGATCCAGGACATCACGTACCGAGCCTTGCCCGAGGACCCAGAGTTCGTTCATGAACTCAAGTTCAACCTCGGTCAGAAGATTTCCCGTCTTTCTTTTTCGCATTGATCTCGGTGTCGCCATTTTACCTAGTGTGCCTGCCAGACAAGCATCCTTTTGCCTTTACGCAAAGCCTAAACTTTCCAGAACACGAAAACGCCCCATCCAATCGACAGGAAAAGCGGCGTCCAGACCGGTTGTCCCACCAACCCGAGCCAGGCGAGGAAGATATAGGCCGAGCCAAGCAGTGTGATGAACAACCGGTCGCCAAGAGTTGTCGTTAGGCCCAGAACACCACGACGTTCCAGCCCGTCCCGGAATTTTACTACCTCGAGCACTCCGATCAGGGCGATGGCGGAAAAGATGCCCACGAAGACGGCCAGAGTTGCGGGTGTCCAAGCCATCCAGAAATCAGGCCACAGAGGATCAGTCCAAGAGAACCCTTTTTCCTCTTGTTGGCCGACATTCCCCCAACCGGCCTTGGCCTGAGCGAAGGCTGTCGATGGGGCAATAAAGGAGAGGGCGAGAAGAAGTTTACGCATATCGAACCTCACACACGTCCCATCGCGAAACCGCGCGCGATGTAGTTGCGGACAAACCAGATGACGATGGCACCGGGGATGATGGTCAGGGTTCCTGCGGCAGCCAGCAGGCCCAGTTCGTATCCCGCACTGGAAGCTGTACGGGTCATCACAGCGGCGATGGGTTTCGCCTCGACCGCCGTCAGGGTCTTGGCCAGCAGCATTTCCACCCAAGAGAACATGAAGCAGAAGAACGCCGCGACGCCAACGCCCGCTTTGATATTGGGCAGGAAGATGGTCACGAAGAAACGCGGGAAGGAATAGCCGTCGACATAGGCCGTCTCATCCAGTTCCTTCGGAATGCCACGCATAAAACCTTCCAGGATCCACACTGCCAGCGGCACGTTGAATAGGGTGTGCGCCAGTGCCACGGCCAGATAGGTGTCGAACAGGTGGATCGACGAATAGAGCTGGAAGAACGGCAAGGCGAAGACTGCGGCAGGGGCCATCCGGTTGGTCAGCAGCCAGAAGAACAGCTGCTTGTCACCCAGAAACCGATAGCGCGAAAACGCATAGGCCGCAGGCAAGGCAACACAGACCGAAAGTACAGTGTTCAGAGTCACATAGGTGATCGAGTTGATGTAGCCCCAGTACCACGTTGGATCAGTGAAGATCGTGATATAATTCTCCAGCGTAAAGGTCTGGGGAAACAGGGAAAAGCCCGACAGGATCTCATTCGTGGTCTTGAAGGACATCGCAACCAGCCAATAGATTGGCAACATCAGGAACGCGATATAGAGGATCGGGATGATGGACCGCTTCTTCATTGCGCGTCATCCTTTGTCATCAGAGTGTAGAAGAGCCATGAGACCAGCAGCGTGATGGCGAAATAGATCAGGCTCATCGCGGCCGCAGGGCCAAGGTCGAACTGTCCCAGTGCGATCTTCACAAGGTCGATCGACAGCAGGGTGGTTGAGTTGCCGGGGCCGCCGCCGGTCAGAACGAAGGGCTCGGTATAGATGTTGAAACTGTCCATGAACCGCAGAAGTACGGCGATGGTCAGGACGGTCTTCATCTTGGGCAGCTGAATGTATCGGAACACCGACCACGGACTGGCACCGTCGATCTTGGCCGCCTGATAGTAGGCGTCAGGGATCGAGACGAGACCCGCGTAGCAAAGCAGCACCACCAGCGAAGTCCAGTGCCAGACATCCATCACGACGACTGTGATCCAGGCCGACAGCGGCTGTTGTGTCATGTCATAGTTGATGCCCAGAACGTCATTCAGAAAGTATCCCAGAAGACCGATCTGGGGCAGGGTGAAGATATTCCACATCGAGCCGACCACGTTCCACGGGATCAGCATCGGCAGGGCCATCAGGACCAGACAGACAGGCACCCAGAAACCTTTGCGCGGCATCGACAGGGCCACGATGATACCAAGTGGCACCTCAATGATCAGGATCAGGAAGGTGAACAGGAATTGCCGACCCAGCGCGGCTTGGAAGCGGTCGGATCGCAGGATCTGTTCGAACCAGCCCAGACCTTCCCAGAAGAACTGGTTGTTGCCGAAGGTTTCCTGAACCGAGTAATTCACCACCGTCATCATCGGCACCAGCGCGTTGAACGCGACCAGCGCCAGCACCGGCAGGACAAAGAACCATGCTTTTTGGTTTTCTGTTCTCATTGCGCCCGCTCCTCGGTTGCGATCCAGCCGTCGCGGTAGACGCGGGATTGTTCAGGTTTGAATTGAAGGAAGACCTGTGATCCGGGCTCGGGCACGCTGTGTTCGGTCACGGCCTTTAGGGCGGTGTTGCCGACCATGGCGCTGACCACATAGTGGCGACCGATGTCTGAAACTTTAGTCACGTGCGCCGGGATGCCTGCATCGCCAAAGCCCACGTATTCTGGGCGAATACCCAGGTCGGTGCGACCTCCGTCGCCGTTGGTCGGGCCTTCCAGCATAACCTCGTGACCTTCGAACACGGCGCGGTCACCTTTCGCCTCACAGGGCAGAACGTTCATGCCGGGCGAGCCGATGAAGTGGCCGACGAATGTGTGCTGAGGGCGTTCGAACAGTTCGACCGGGGTGCCGATCTGTACCACTTCGCCCTCCTGCATCACCACGACCTCATCCGCGAAGGTCAGGGCTTCGGTCTGGTCGTGGGTCACGTAGATCATTGTCGCTTTGACGCGTTGGTGCAGCTCTTTCAGTTTGGAGCGGAGTTTCCATTTCAGATGCGGGTCGATCACGGTCAGGGGTTCATCGAACATCACCGCGTTCACGTCATCTCGCACCAGACCGCGACCCATCGAGATCTTCTGTTTGTTATCCGGACTCAGACCCGATGCGCGCGTGCCCAGCATATCCGTGACGTCCAGCATTTCGGCGATCTCATCGACGCGACGCTTGATTGTGGCCGGGTCAACCCCCCGGTTTTTTAGCGGGAAAGCAAGGTTTTCGCCCACGGTCATCGTGTCGTAGATCACCGGGAACTGGAACACCTGCGCGATGTTGCGCTGGTCGGGGGGCAGGGCGGTTACGTCACGATCGTCAAACAGGATCTGTCCTTCGGACGGCGTCAAAAGACCCGAGATAATGTTCAGCAACGTGGACTTGCCGCAGCCCGAAGGGCCCAGCAGAGCATAGGCACCGCCATCGCGCCAAGTCACGTCGATTTCCTTCAGTGCATAATCTTCCGGGCCTTTCGGCGCAGGCATGTAGCTGTGTCGCAGGTTTGAAAGCTTGATCTGTGCCATGTCAGGCCACCCTTTTGCCGTCTTGGCCGAAATACCGGCAGTGGGCCGGGTTCATGTAGAAGCTGTGATCTTCGCCAACCTGATACGGATGCACACCTGTGGCGAGCGATACCCACGCATCATCGCCATGTTGGAAATGCGCGCTTGAATCCGAGCCGGACAGTTCGGTCACAATCACACGGCCGGTAAGCTCCACATCATCATCGGAAGAGCGAAACGGGGTCACTCGATGGGGTCGTACAGCGACCATGTAATCTCCGTCGGCCATGTCTGTGACAGCCCAGCCACCTCCACCAGCCAATTGCGCCTGAGCACCAGAAACGGTGATGCGCGCGACATTGATCGGCGGATCCGAAAAGACCCGCGCGGCGGCGATGTTCTCAGGGTTGCGATAGATGTCAGCGGTCGGCCCGAATTGGGTCACGCGGCCATCTTCCATCAGGGCCGTGTATCCACCCAGTAGCAGTGCTTCTTCGGGCTCCGATGTGGCATAAACCACCACAGCACCACGACCTGCGAATAGATCGGGCAGCTGCTCGCGCAATTCTTCACGCAGTTTATAGTCGAGGTTGGCCAACGGCTCGTCTAGGAAGACGGCGCGGCTCTCTTTTGCAATGGCACGCGCCAGAGCGGTGCGTTGCTGTTGTCCACCCGACAATTCATGTGGGCGGCGGTGCAGCATCGGGCGCAGTTGAAGCAGATCGGCGGCCTCTTCGACGCGGCCTTCGATCTCGGATTGCGCCATGCCTGCCACGCGCAGCGGCGAGGCGATATTGTCGAATACAGTCATATGTGGGTAGTTCACGAAGAACTGGTGCACGAGGCTGATTTTCCGCTTTTGCGTATTCAGCCGTGTGACGTCCTGCCCATCCATCAGGACCTTGCCCGAGGCGATCGGGTCCAGTCCGGCCATCATCTTGATCAGAGAGGTCTTGCCCGAGCCCGTCGCGCCCAGCAGCACGTTGAAGTGGCCTGTTTGAAGGGTCAGGTTTGTGGGCTTGATATGGATGACGTTGCCGACCCTTTTGGTCGCGTCTTGAAGTTCGATCATGTCCGTGGGTTCCGGTCCTTCAGTGCGGTGCACTGGTCTTGAGGTGGGGGTGCCTGATGCGGCACCCCCGGGTTTCATTGGCTTACTGAGACTGCCAGCGCTGAACCAATTCGTCATAGTTGACGGTCTGGCCTTGCGGCTTTTCGTTCTCCAGCTTGGCCTTGGGCGAGCCCGCTTTTTCCAGCCAGAAGGCAGGGTCCTGCGGGTCGTTCAGGCGCGGGCCACAGCCACCGTAGACACCGGCGCTTTCATCCGCGGCCTGCATACGGGCCATGGTGATGTCCATCTCTTCAGCCAGACGGTCCATTGCCTCTTGCGGTGTAAAGGCACCCGAGTTCACATCACCGATCTGCTGCCACCAGATTTGGGCCAGCTTCGGATAGTCCGGCACGTTGATGCCGGTCGGGGACCATGCCACACGGTCAGGCGAGCGGTAGAACTCGACCAGACCACCCAACTTGGGTGCGCGTTCGGTGAACGACTCGTGGTTGACAGAACTGTCGCGGATGAAGGTCAGGCCCACATGGGACTTCTTCACATCGACAGTCTTGGAGGTCACGAACTGGGCGTAAAGCCAAGCTGCCTGAGCACGATCCTCGGGGGTCGACTTCAGGAAGGTCCAGGAACCCACGTCCTGATAACCAACCTTCTGGCCTTCCTCCCAATAGGGGCCATGCGGGCTAGGCGCCATCCGCCAAAGCGGCGTGCCTTCGTCGTCCACGGTGTTGTTGCCTTCGGACTTCGGCTTCACCATGTCCGCGGTAAAGGCGGTGTACCAGAAGATCTGCTGGGCCACGTTGCCCTGGCTGAGCGCTGGCAGCGACTGATAGAAGTCATAGGATGCCGCACCCGGAGGAGCATAGTTACGCAGCCATTCGTCCCATTTGCGGATCGCGTAGACCGCGGCTGGGCCGTTTGCAGCACCACCGCGTGATACGGACGCACCAACGGGGTTACAGGTGCCCGCTTCCATGCGGATGCCCCATTCATCGACGGGTACACCGTTTGGCTCACCCTTGTCGCCGGCACCAGCCATCGACAACCAGGCGTCGGTCATACGCCAGCCAAGGTCGGGCGCGCGCTTGCCGTAGTCCATGTGGCCGTAGATCGCCACGCCATCGACTTCTTTCACGTCATTTGTGAAGAACTCGGCGATGTCCTCGTAGGCCGACCAGTTGACCGGAACACCCAGGTCATAGCCGTACTTCTCTTTGAACGCGGCTTTGTTGGCCTCGTCGTCAAACCAGTCTTTACGGAACCAGTAGAGGTTCGCGAATTGCTGATCGGGCAGCTGGTACAGTTTACCGTCCGGACCGGTCGTGAACTGAATGCCCATGAAGTCATTCAGGTCCAGCGTCGGCGAAGTTGTTGCCGCCCAGTCGCCTTCCATCATGTCGGTCAGCGGGTAAGCCAGCTGCAGACGCGAGTGGGTGCCGATGAGGTCGCTGTCGTTGACGTAACCGTCATACAGGTTCCGGCCCGTTTGCATCTGAGTCTGTACGGCCTGAACCACTTCGCCTTCGCCAAGGATCTGGTGGTTGACCTTGATGCCGGTGATTTCCTCGAACGCCTTGGTCAGAACCTCGGATTCGTAAGAGTGGGTCGGAATGCCCTCGGACAGGACGTTGATTTCCATGCCAGCGTAGGGTTGTGCAGCTTCGATGAACCACTGCATTTCCGACATCTGTTCGTCTTTCGACAGGGTCGATGGCTGGAATTCGTCGTCGATCCAACGTTGTGCTGCGGCTTCGTCGGCCCAAGCAGAACCGTGCCCCGCAATGACGGCAGCCGCCGCCACTGCGGAAAGTAGATGTCTCCGCATCTGTTTCCTCCCAAAAAATTATGGTTACCCGGTGGGGACCGGATGGCGGGCAGCATCAGCGATTTGTTGCGCATCTGTCAAACTAAAAATTTAGTAAATGAATTTTGGAGCGCCTTTGCCTAGCCTGCTCATGGTTTGAAGGCCCCCGAACATGGCAAACCATCTTCGCTTGCTTATAATTGAATTCGTTGTAAGCTGAGCGTGAAATTAAGCAGAATAATCAAGGGTTTTCACTGCGCTAATTTCGCAAAAATTCGTTTGGACTAATGAGGATAAGATATGTCCCAAAGTCTGTTGAAGTACACTCGCGTTTTGGAAATTGTCGGCGATACCATCAAGGTTCGCGTACCCGTCGACGGCTCGGCCGACTCGGAAGTTCGGTTCAATGATCTGGCCGTGATCGAGACCATTGATGGGCGAAAGACCCTGGCTCAGGTCATTTTCATTGATAGGGACGTTGTGACCCTGCAGGTCTTCTCGGGGACCAAGGGGATCTCGACCGAGGCGACGGCATCGTTTCTTGGTCACCCGATGCAGACACCGTATTCCGCAAACATATTGGGGCGTGTTTTTGATGGCGCTGGCGTTGCGATCGATGGCGGACCTGATCTTTCTGCAGAGCCTCGGATCGATATCGGTGGACCGACAGTAAACCCAGCCGAACGGGCCGTGCCCAACAAGATGATCCGAACCGATGTGCCGATGATCGATGTGTTCAACACGTTGGTCGAGAGCCAGAAGATTCCGATTTTTTCGGTCTCAGGCGAGCCGTTCAACGCGTTTCTGAGCCGAATCGGTATTCAGGCGGATGCGGATATCGTTGTGTTTGGCGGGCTTGGTCTGATCTTTGACGACTACCACACGTTTCGGACCTCGTTTGAGGATGCAGGTGTGTTTTCCAGAACCGTGATGTTCGTGAATCAGGCAATGGACCCCTTGGTTGAACGCCTGTTGGTGCCCGATATGGCGCTGGCGGTGGCCGAGAAATTCGCGGTGGAAGAGGGTAAGCGTGTTCTGGTTCTGATGACCGATATGACCGCTTATGCCGACGCGATGAAAGAAGTCGGGATCAGTCAGGAACGTGTGCCTTCCCAGCGTGGCTACATGGGTGACCTTTATTCCCAGCTTGCGCGTCGGTACGAGAAGGCCTGCGATTATGCCAAGGGCGGATCGGTAACTGTGCTGACAGTTACGACGATGCCCGGAAATGATGTGACCCATCCTGTACCTGACAACACGGGCTACATAACCGAGGGCCAGTTTTATTTGCACTCTGGCGTGATTGATCCATTTGGCAGCCTTTCGCGCCTAAAGCAGAATGTGATTGGCAAGACCACACGCGAAGATCACGGGCAGATCATGAACACGATGATCCGGTTCTACTCAGAGAGCCGTGATGCCGCGCAAAAACAGGCAATGGCGTTTGATCTGTCTGACTATGACCACCAGTTGCTGAAATTCGGCGATCTGTTTCGGACCAGGTTCATGGATATTAACGTTTCCATCCCATTGGAGGAGGCCCTGGATCTGGGCTGGAAAACTCTGGCCGAGTGTTTCGCACCAGAACAGTTGCTGATGAAGCAATCCCTGATCGACAAGTATTTCCCGAAGGATGCCAATGGCGCGGTTGCAGCTGAATAAATCGTCGCTTGCACGCGAGCAGACGCAGCTGAAAAGCTATGAACGGTTCCTGCCGTCGCTGGATCTGAAACGCCAGCAGTTGATGGCAGAACGTGTAAAGGCACGGGAAAACGTTCGTAAGTTACAGGATGAAGTTCAGGAACTGGCCCGACAGGTCGGGGAAAAGCTGCCTATGTTAGCCCAGCGTGGCATCGATCTGGACGGGTTGGTTGAACTCAAGGATTACCAGGTCAAAGAGGTCAACGTAGTAGGGGTCAAGATGCCTGATCTCGACCGGATCGAGGTCGTAGTGCGCCCATATTCAACGCTGGCCAAACCGTATTGGGTGGATACGACTGCAAGCCTGCTGCACGATATGATCGAGGCCCGGTTGCGGGTCAAAGTGGCTAAGGAACGAGTTAGAATATTCGATAAGGCGGTGGCGACAATCACGCAGCGGGTCAATCTGTTTGAAAAGGTTCTGATCCCGCGCGCAAAGGCAAATATTAAGAAAATCCGCATCTATCTGAGTGACGAACAGATGCAGGCTGTGGTTCGGTCCAAGATTTCCAAGCGCAAACATGCGCAGGAGGCTTTGACATGACGGTTGCCCGGCTCAAAAAGCTGTCATTGGTCGGGCCCGCTGCGCACAAGACAGCAACGCTTGAGGCACTGCAGGACCTTGGCTGCATGCATGTGCTGCCCCTTGCACCGCCACCCAACGAACCCGAGAAGATTAGCGAGCGCGGCGCAAGAGAAGCCTACAAGGCGCTGCGTTTCCTGGCCGAGGTTTCAGATCCGAGGCGTCAAATACAACGTGATCCCGACTTTGAAATGGATGCATTCGTCAAGGACGTACGAGACCTGATGCAGCGAAGCCGCGATATGATGGATCGTCGGGATTTTCTGGCGCATCGTATCGCTCAGGTGCGTCCTTGGGGTGATTTGGACTTTCCGCCAACGGATGTGTTGGCCGGTAATCGGTTGTGGTTCTATCAGTTGCCGCAGAAACACCGCGACGCACTGTCCGGTGTCGAACTTCCCTGGGCTGTACTGCATGAGGATCACAGGTTTCTTTACGCTGTCCTGATCTCACCGGATGAGCCCGATGACGACATCCTGCCCATACCACGTACGCATGTGGGATCATTGCCGATCCACGAACTGGAAGCGCAACTGGAAGAGGCAGAGATAGCTCTGGAAGCTCTGGAGGCTGAGCGAGTTGCTCAGACCCGATACCTGACATTGATGCGGCGCAATCTTTCGGTGGCAGAAAGTGCTGCTGAGCTGGCCCATGCCACTCAAAAGGTTCGCGATGAAGAGGCAATGTTCGCGTTGCAGGGCTGGGTTCCCGAAGATCGCGTTGATGCTGTTCTGGATATGGCGAGTGCCAATAAATCGGCAGTTCTGATCGAAGAGCCGACTTCGGACGACACCCCGCCAACATTGCTGGAGCAACCTGACAAACGCGCAGCTGCCGTCGATCTGGCACTGTTTTATCAGGTGCCGGGCTATCAGGATTGGGATCCGAGTGTGATCGTATCAGCCTCGTTTGCCATCTTTTTTGCGATGATTATCGCTGATGCCGGCTATGGGGTCGTTATCCTGCTTGGCCTGCTGTTCTTCTGGAAGCGGATGGGCTCAACGGTATCTCTGAGATCCTGGCGTCGCTATGGGCTTGTTATATCAGGCGCAACCATTCTGTATGGGGTGATGGTCGGCAGCTACTTTGGGGCGTCCCCCGATGCGGGTTCGATCTGGGCCAAGCTAAAGGTTCTGGATATCAATAACTTCAGTGCGATGATGATGGTTTCGATCGTCGTTGGAGTGTTGCATCTGATCCTGGCCAATGCGCTGGCGGCCCGTGCGGCATGGGGGCAACGAAAGGCGGTCGCTAATCTGGGCTGGATTGCTGCTTTGATCGGCGGTTTTGTCCTCTGGCTTAGCTATATGAAAGGCCAATCTCCAAATCCTGGTGCAGCGATCCTGTGCGTGGGTGTGATTGCCATCGTTCTGTTCTCAAGCGAACGCGTGATCAAAAAGCCAACGGATTGGGTGTGGCGTCTGATCGAAGGCTTGCAAAGCCTGGCAGGTGCTATGGGTGCATTTGGCGATGTACTGAGCTACATGCGTCTCTTTGCGCTGGGCCTTGCGTCGGCTTCTTTGGCGATCACGTTCAACGATCTGGCCGTATCGGTGATGCATTCACTCAAAGGGCCGGGTATCTTGTTCGGGTTGCTGATCCTGATCATCGGCCACGTTCTCAACTTCGCCCTCGCGATCATGAGTGGCGTCGTTCACGGGCTACGTCTCAATTACATCGAATTCTTTAAATGGGGTCTGCCGGATGAGGGTACTATCTTTCGTCCGTTTGCCCGCAAGGAGGTTCAGGAATGAATGAGCTTGTTGTCACATTGGGTTGGCTGGGCATCTACGCGCCGATGGCGCTGGGCGCTGCGGCAAGTGCCATTGGTTGTGCCATCGCGGGACAAGCCAGTATTGGCGCGATGACCGAAACCGATGGGGGATATGGCCGGTTTGTTGGCGTCTCGGCCTTTCCGTCGACGATGGTGATCTATGGCATTGTCATCATGTTCACGCTGAACAGGGACGTAACGCCCGAAAACGCGGGCGGTTTGTTTGGGATCGGGATCCTGTCGGGAATCGCACTGATGTATTGCGGCATCTGGCAAGGGCGCGCCTGTGCGGCTGCGATCAATGCGACCAAAGAGAAACCCGAGATCTTTGGTCTCGCACTTGCCCCGGCAGCGATCATCGAAGGGTTCGGAGTGTTTGCGTTTGTCTTCGCTCTGGTGATCAGCGCGGGGATCAGCTGATGGCACAGGATGGCACAATCTCTCATGGTGTCGACGCCCTGATTGACAAGTTGCGCAATGATGGGGTCGCGGCTGGTCAGGCCGAGGCGGAAAAACTGCGGTCGGATGCCAAGGCTGAGGCGGCCCGCATCGTGGCAGACGCCAAGCGCGAAGCCGAAGATTACATGAAAAAGGCACGGTCAGATTCTGACAATTATCGCGCGGCAGGCGAAGAAGCTCTGAACACGGCCATGCGAGATGCAGTTCTGACAATGAAGGCTGGTTTGACCGATCGTTTCAAAGAAGATGTCGAACGGCTGGTCACCAAAGACATGGCTGATCCGGAGTTGCTGAAGCAGATGATCCTCGAAGTCGTCGGGCGAGCAGCGGAGGGCGCAAATCTGGATGGCAAGGTTCAGGTCATTCTGCCAGCCAAGGTCGCGACACAGGAAGATATCAAGCAAAACGCAGATGATATTCAGTCGGGCAAGCTGACCAAGTACGTGTTGGGTCTGACCGCCAAAATGTTACGGGAAAACGTAGAACTGCACGCTTCTGATGATACGCAGGAGGGAATTCGCGTTCGGGCCGAAGATCAGGGTGTTGTGCTCGATCTGACAGACAAAGCAGTAGCCTCATTGTTGATGGAGCATCTGCAGCCGAGGTTCCGTGCAGTGCTGGAAGGCGTGATCCGCTGAGATGTCAAACCCCGACGCCTATATCTCGCTGATTTGCAGCCTGCCGGGTTCCGAGCGTTTGTTCATTGCTAAACAGCCGCCGTTGTCACGTCTTAGGCTGGAGCGTCGCCTGAAGGCTTTGAAGCCTGAAGATGCGCGTGTGTTGCAGGTGCTGGAGAACGCGCTGAGTTGGAGCGCCTATGACATGGACGTTACGGATGCGCAGGCCATAGGGCGTTGCAAGCAGGCGCTCAAAGAGGTCCCGCAGCCGACACTGCGTAAGCTGTTCATGGAACGGATCGAAATGCGTACCGTGATCGCTGCGATGCGTCTGCGTAAACGGGGTGAGGGGGCACCTTCCGGCGCATTCGGAATGGGCCGCTGGAGTCGGCATATTCCTGCGAACTGGAGCGATCCGGGGTTTCGATTGGAAACACCCATGCCTTGGGTGAAAGAGGCGCATCAGTTGCTGGAAAGCGATGATCCACTTGGTCTGGAAAGGCTGCTTCTGTCGGTCAGTCAAAAACAGCTCAAACGGCACGCCGCCCGCCATTTCTTCGATTTCGAAGCGGTCGCGATCTACGTGTTGATCTGGAACATATTCGATCGCTGGTCCCAAAGTAATGCCGAAGACGCGGCAAAGAGATTTGAGGCACTGGCACAACAGGCGATGGCCAATGTCACTGATATTGATTTTGAGGGAGTAAGCGCATGACAGCCCCAACCTCATCGACCCAGACCGCAACCGCGCGCGTTGTTTCTGTGCAGGAAGGCCTTGTGCAGATTCAAGCCAACAAGGATGCTTCGGGCCAGCCAGGACAGTTGGTCAAGAACGAGGTCGTGTTCATCCTTCCAACACGTGCAGGCCCCGGTGGCCGTCAGGAACGTCTCAAGGCCGAAGTGTTGCGGGTGCGCGGCGATACTGCGGATGTGCAGGTTTACGAGAGTACGGATGGTGTAGCGGTCGGCGATCAGGTTGAGCAGTCTGGTCAATTGCTTTCGGTTGAGCTGGGGCCGGGCCTGCTGGGGCAGGTGTTCGATGGGTTGCAGTCTCCTTTACCCAAAGTTGCCGCCGAATTCGGAACCTTCTTGCCGCGTGGTGCAGATGTTGCCCCACTGGATGATCAGGCGAAATGGTCGTTTACGCCATCCGTGAAGGTTGGTGATACGGTTAATGCCGGAGACAGTATCGGGACAGTTCCCGAGGGTCGTTTCAACCACAAGATCATGCTGCCGTTCAATTGGGCAGGTGAGTACAAAGTGGTCTGGGTGCAAAAGGGCGCGGCCACGATCCATGACATCGTCGCCCGCTTAGAGGACGAGCAGGGCGGGGAACACACTCTCACCCTTTCGCAGAAGTGGCCGGTTCGGCGGGCGCTGCCAGAGAACATCCTGAAACGCACTTTATCAGAGAGGCTGTACCCAACCGAGCCCGTCCTGACGTCGCAGAGGCTGATTGATACGTTCTTCCCTATTGCACGCGGTGGGACGGCCTGTATCCCCGGGCCTTTTGGGGCGGGGAAGACCGTTCTTCAGAACCTGATCGCGCGAAATGCCAAAGTGGATATCGTGATCGTGGTGGCCTGCGGTGAGCGCGCGGGCGAAGTGGTCGAAACCATATCCGAGTTTCCCAAGATGACCGACCCGACATCTGGTGGCAGCCTGATGGACCGGACAATCATCATCTGTAACACGTCGTCCATGCCGGTGGCGGCACGTGAAGCTTCGATCTTCACTGGGATTACACTTGGCGAGTATTACCGCCAGATGGGTTATGACGTGCTTTTGATTGCTGACAGCACCAGCCGGTGGGCACAGGCGATGCGCGAAACTTCTGGCAAGCTTGAGGAGATCCCGGGCGAGGAGGGGTTTCCGGCCTATCTGGAGAGCTCGATCAAAGGACTGTACGAGCGGGCCGGAGCGTTGAAGACGAATGACGGGGATCTGGGCAGTCTGACCCTGATCGGGACAGTTTCACCTGCAGGTGGTAACTTTGATGAACCTGTCACCCAGTCGACGTTGTCCACAGTCAAATGTTTCCTCGGATTGTCATCCGAGCGCGCCTACAAACGTTTCTACCCGGCAGTGGACCCGATGCTCAGCTGGTCACGCTATCTGGATCAGCTTTCTGACTGGTATGACAAAAATGCCGAACCGGGCTGGACCGGAAAGGTGCGGGACTTGCTGTCACTCATCGAAAAGGGTGAGCAGGTCGACCAAATGATGCAGGTCACGGGCGAAGAGGGTGTCACGATTGAGGACTTCGTGACGCAACAAAAAGCCCTGTTTGTAGATATGGTTTATCTGCAGCAAGACGCCTTTGATAAAGTAGATGCCACTGTCCCGCTTGAGAGACAGAAACAGACCTTCAAGCTTGTCTATGACGTTACTCAGTCAAAGGCCGGGTTTGCGGACAAGGCCGAGGTGCGTCAGGTCTTTACTCAGCTGACAGGCTTGATGAAGAATTTCCACTATGCTGCTGAAAACACGCCGGAGTTCAAGTCTATCTGGACCCAGGTCGAAGAACTCTGCCGCGAAAAATTCGGCATCTGAAGCCAAAAATTCACCAAACGTGTGGTAACAGCGCGATGATCAGGCAGCGATATGCCTGAATCACGGGATATGGGTTGTTGTTGACCATATTATGTGCCCTTATGTGGGGATATTTGGGAATTTGGAGCCGCCTGTGAAAAATCGCGCACCTCATACACACCGAGAATTGGAGCTGCTGGATGTCCTGCGGCGACTTGGCGGTACAGCCAGAAATTCAGAGCTGGCAAAGACCCTTGATGTGTCCGAAGAGACGGTCCGGCGTACCATCAAATCCCTGTCCAAAACGGGCGCTGTCGAGCGCGTCCATGGTGGTGCGTATCTGGCGGGAACACAGGGGGATCCCAGTTTCTTCAGCAGAATATCGCAACATTCGGATGAAAAACGGCAAATTGCGGTTCAAGTTGCGAAGCTGGTGCAAAGCGGAATGACCATCTTTCTGGATGTCGGTTCGACAACGGCTTTTGTGGCCGAGGAGTTGAGACAGATCGGAAATCTGACAATCGTCAGCAATTCCATCGGTATTGGCCAGACGCTGGCGGGAACCAACGGCAACCGTGTGCATCTGTTAGGTGGTGAATTACAGAGCGATGAGCGTGGAACCTTTGGATACGTCGCCCATAGACAGGCACAGCGATATGCCTTTGACATGGTGCTGCTGAGTATCGATGCCGTATCGGCAGAAAAAGGCTTCATGTATCGCAGCGCTGCAGAAGCTGAACTGTCTGCAATGATTGCGGAAAATGCGGATCAGGTCGTAGTCGCAACGGCGCATTTCAAGTTTGGTGAAACAGCCCCTTATGTCGGCCCGGACCCCCGGGATGTTGACCTGCTCGTATCCGACAAATTTCCCAAAGGCGCGCTGGCCAGCGCGTTAGAGGGCTGGGGTGTGAAAGCTCAAAAAGCAAGTGGAGCATAGATGATGCTCGTCCGTAATGATCATGCGGCACATGCGGTGCGTGTGTCGGAAATAGCATCAGAAACCGCGCGCGAGTATTTCCGCGGGCGCCTTGGTATCGAGTTCAAGGCGGACGAAAGCCCGGTGACACAGGCCGACAAGGCAGTCGAAGCCAAGGTGCGCGAATACCTGCAGGAGCACTTTCCTGATCACGGGATCGTTGGTGAAGAACACGGTGTTCAGGGTGGCGACCGGCGCGAGATGTGGATAATCGACCCTATCGACGGAACCCGTTCTTTTCTGTCGGGCCATCCTTTGTTCGGTTTCTTGCTCGGACATCTGGTTGACGGGATTGCCGATTTGGGTGTCGTCGCAATGCCTGCACTGAATGAAGTGTTTCTTGGCGTGCAGGGGCAAGGCGCAACACTGAACGGCGAGAGTATCTCGGTCTCGGAAAAGACCCAGCTTGAACAAGCGATTTTGTATGTAAATGAAGGCGACAAGCTTCATCGTGATCATCCGATCGTGTTTGATCGACTGATGCAATCGGGGCAAACGCGCCGCTTTGCCTATGATTGCTATCCGCACGCCTTGCTGGCAGCCGGGCATGTGGATGCTGTGATCGATTACGATCTTCAACCCTATGACTTCCTGCCGGTTTCGGCCCTGGTTCAAGCTGCAGGTGGCATTATGACAGATTGGGACGGTAAGCCTTTGAATCTGAGTTCAGACGGCAAGGTCATTTCGGCAGCAACGCCGGAACTGCATACTCAGATGCTGCAGCTCGTCCACGGATAAGAAGATGGCAATAGTAAGTTTTTTGATTCAACTGGCCGGTGCCACCATGCTGCTGCTTTTTGCGGTACGGATGGTGCGTACGGGGATCGAGCGCAGCTATGGCGCGTCCTTCCAGCGCGTCATGACAGGGCAGCAGAACTATGTACAGGCTTCGGGCGTGGGCATTGCAATGGCCGTTGTCCTTCAAAGCTCTGCCGCTGTGGCGTTGCTGACGTCTGGCTTTGCTGCGAGCGGACTTCTGAGCTTTCCTGTTGGTCTGGCGATTGTATTGGGCGGCGATCTCGGCTCGGCGTTGGTTATTCAGATATTGTCGTTCCGAATGGACTGGCTGGTTCCACTTCTGTTGGCTGTGGGCGGGTATCTGTTCGTCAAAACAGAAGCTAAGAAAGCCCGTCAATTGGGGCGCATTCTGATGGGGATCGCCTTCATCCTGATATCGCTGCGCTTTCTGCGCGAGGCGATGGATCCCATTCGCGACAGCGCGTTTCTGCCTGCCGTTGCTGACTATCTGGCCCGCGACTACATAACTGCCTTTTTGGTCGGCGGGGCGCTGGCTTTTGTCATGCACTCTTCGGTGGCCGCGATCTTGATGTGTGTCACTCTTGTCCAGATCGGAGCAATTCCGTTCGAGGCAGGTTTGTCGCTTGTCCTTGGCGCTAACTTTGGGTCGGCTTTCATTCCGGTTTGGCTGAGCCGTGGTATGGAAATGCCAGCCCGAAGAATACCCTACACAAACCTCGTTCTGCGCGGCACGTGGGCGATCGTCGTGCTATTTGCCTGTAACTTTGCCTTACGGTCGGGGCTGGTGGATACGCCCGGTGGAGGGCAGATGCTGGTCAGCGCGCATCTTGCGTTCAACGCATCGCTGCTTTTGCTCGCCTTGCCGATCTGTGGACGATTGCAGCCCCTGGCAGAGCGTCTATTGCCAGAGCAGACGACCAGTGTAGATCTGGCTCAGCAGGCACGCCCAGCAAGCGCGTTGGACCCTCGCAACATCGGAAGTCCCAGTCAGGCCGTTTCCAGCCTCAAGCGAGAGCTGCTGCGCATGTGCGATCTGGTTGAGGGCATGTTCCGGCCTGCGCTCGAGTTGTACCGGTCGGGTGACAAGGATCAGATACGTGCCGTGCGCGCGATGGACGGCGATGTGAACGAATGCCTGTCGGGAATTCGGGCATTTGTTGCCACGATCCCAACCGATAGCTTTGGAAAAAAGAATGCCAAACTCGCACGTGATATGATGGAATATGCCATCCGCCTTGAAACAGCCGGTGACGTTGTGGCTAAGCGACTTACCCAGTTGGCAGATGAAATGCGTAAGAAGGGGGCCACGTTCTCAAAAGAAGGCTGGTCCGAACTGGTGCAGATGCATGAGAGCATTCTGGCCAATGTGAAGCTGGCTTCGAACGTTCTGATTTCCGATGACCTCGAAAGCGCTCGCCTTCTGAGCTTGGAAAAGAGCGAGATCAAGCGAGCTGAAAGAGACAGCCGCAAGCGGCACCTGCGGCGACTACAGCACGGTACGACCGAGAGCTTTGAGACCAGCGATATCCATCTGGAAACCTTGCGGGCGTTTCGCGAGTTCAACAGCCATATCTCGGCCGTTGCGTACCCGATCCTTTATCGCCACGGTCAGTTGCTTGAGACCCGCCTGATCGAGGAGTTGCCTCAGATGGCTGACGAGGATCTGAACGGCGCCGATAGCTAAGGCGAGGAACAGTTTTTCCGGCGAGCAATATCGCCGGAGAAATCCGTATTCTGCGAGATTGTTTGGGAAAATGGCAGCCCGTAGGGGAATCGAACCCCTCTTTCCAGGTTGAAAACCTGGCGTCCTAACCGATAGACGAACGGGCCATTTGGTATCCATCACAAGCACAAGTGGTAGCCCGTAGGGGAATCGAACCCCTCTTTCC
>NZ_SMMF01000424.1:0-918 GCF_009711355.1 Roseibium sp. RKSG952
GCTTGTCATAAGGAATTGATTGTCAAGGGTCGTTGACCGCTAGCGGCGCGTTCCGCGCCTTTGACACTCAACTCCGTATGACAGACCGAACCTTACTGTTGTCTTGTTGCGCTTCGCGCCTGAATTCACCGCCGTTCACAACGCGGGCGCTTTTGCCGGACAGTTTTCGGTTGGATCGCAGGGCGGAAGCCGCCCCGCGGAAGGTTGGATATCTTTATCCGTTGGAAGGCATGCGCTTGTGCTTGCCGGGCAAATCGCCAAGCCTAGACAAACTGCATGTCATCCTGAAGAGCCTGCGACCCGATGAGGTCGGCCGGGCCGGTGTCGAGTTCCAGATCTTCGGCACCCGCCATGTAGTCGAAGCCGGCCGAATCCGTTTCAGCGCCGGCAACGGCCGTTTCAGAGGTCTCGCTGCTGCCATTTACATATTCCGCAACCCCGACAACGATGTCGATCACCGCGTCTGCAACGGTTTCAAAAACGCTTGCGATCCTTGTCGCGGTCTCCGATTCGCCCATAAGCGTGCCGACGAACGTAATCGCGTCGCCCACGAAATCGACAACGCTTGTTGCAACCGATTTGAAATCATCCCACCAGCTCATAATCCGCTTTCCTCTTTTTGGAAGGTGTTCCGGCTCCCGAAGAATCCTCGAAAGGCAAGCTAAAGGGCTGACCTTTCGGGAGGCTGGCCGGGATGCCGACCCAACCTGTCGGTTTTGACAATCGGAATTTGATCAATTTAAACATGAGTATGTTAATCATGTTTTTGAGAAATAAACAGTGTTAATGATTGGTGTTTCGCAACATGGAAACACGCCGGCCGTGGTTTCGGGTCAAGCTGATATGCGTGGGTGAATTCAGCCGCGAAGTGCAACAAGGCAACGGTCAGGTTCGCCATAAGGGATTGAGTGTCAAGGG
>NZ_SMMF01000677.1:0-3829 GCF_009711355.1 Roseibium sp. RKSG952
AGGATTTTTTACAAATCTTGTTCTGACCCCGAAATGGCTGCGATCGGCGGGAAAACCCCACCTCTGCGGTGTGGATCTTGTTGCACGGCTTCACGCCGGGTGTTACAGAATTACCCGTAATACTATTACATCCGAATTCGACGGAGCCAGATTTGTCCACCCCTTCCCCGACCCGCAGCCTCGCTGCCCGCTTCACACGTTCCCGGTTCTTGATCACGACCGCCATGGCGGCCCTTTGCACCCAACAGGCCTTTGCCGACGAAGCCCCAAAGGTCGTGACAACGATCAAGCCGGTGCACTCCCTTGCCGCCAGCATCATGCAAGGTGTTGGCGAACCGGAATTGCTGATCAATGGTGCCGCATCGCCGCACGGATTTTCGCTCAAACCGTCGCAGGCGGCCGATATCCAGTCTGCTGATCTTGTGTTCTGGATCGGTCCGGAACTCACCCCTTCGCTTCAAAAACCGCTTCAGACTCTTGGCGAAGGTGCGGACGTGGTCGCATTGATCAAGGCACCGGGCGTAAAACAGCTGCCATTCCGCGAAGATGCCAACTTCGAGACCCATGATCATGACGACGATCATGGCGATGATCACGGGCACGGCGACGATCACGCAGATGAGCATGAAAAGCATGCATCTGCCGAGGAACACGACCATGATGACGATCACGGGCATGGTGACGATCATGCGCACGCGCATGAAGAGGCCTCTGCCCAGGCTGATGATGATCACGGACACGGTGAAGATCAAGCGCATGACACGCATGCATCCGCCCCGGATCACTCGGATCATGCGCATGACGATGACGAACATGACCATGCACATGCAGAGGGTGGTCCTCACGATCATGTCACTCATGGTATTGACGCCCACATTTGGCTTGATCCGGAAAACGGACGCGCGATGGCCCGCGATATTGCCCATCACCTGAGTGAAATCGATCCGGACCACGCACAGGTCTATGCGGCCAATCTTGCAGCGCTCGACGCTGAATTGGCCTCCGTCAACGGCAAGGTTGCCGAAACACTGCGACCGGTCCGGGGCAAGCCTTTCGTTGTCTTCCACGATGCCTATCAGTATTTCGAAAAGCGTTACGACTTCCCGGCTGCCGGCTCGATCACCCTCAGCCCGGAGGTCTCGCCCGGAGCGGACCGGATTTCGGAAATTCGCCACAAGATCGAAGATCTGGATGTGCGCTGCGTTTTCGCCGAACCGCAATTCGAGCCGAAGCTGGTTCGTGTCGTGATCGAAGGCACCAACGCGCATATGGCAACGCTTGACCCGCTTGGTTCCCGGCTGACGGCAGGGCCAGGTCTTTATGCCGAACTGATCGAAGGAACCGCAACGACAATCGCGGACTGCCTCTCCGAAAGCGTGCACTGAGGCGCCGCTGGCGGGGTTAGGCCAAACCCTTGTCGCCATGAGGCCGCTGGCCCTGCCTGCAGAAGGCTGTGGTTCCAGCCGCCCATATACAAATGCCGCGCAGTTGTCCTGCGCGGCACTCAATCCCTTCGGCAGGGCTTCAAGTCAGCCTGCGGATCAGGAGGTTCTGGCCTCAACCCGCGTCTGTTCCGTTTTTTCCAGAGCCTTCAGCAAATGACGGTCCCGGTCATAGACATCCGCGTAATAACGGATCTGACCGTCGATCTCCGGCCATGCCGTGAAATAGGAGACATAGACGGGCAGATGCCCCTCGACACGCTCCTGCCGGTTCTGTCCCTCGGCGATTTGTCCGCTGACATACTCCCGCGATTTGCCGAGAACGGCTGCGGCCATGGCCTTGGGGTCGTGAAGCCGGACACATCCATGGCTGAACGCCCGGCTGTCCTTCCGGAACAACGACTTGTGCGGCGTGTCATGCATATAGATATGATGCTCGTTCGGGAACAGGATCTTGAGCTCTCCAAGCGCGTTCGACTGCCCGGGATATTGGCGGACATTGACCGATTGCTGTTTGGACGCCACCGCATACCAGTTGACAGAGGCCGACGACACCTGCTGGCCCGACGGCGTGGTGACTTCGTAGCCCGACCGGTCGAGATAATAAGGGTCCTGCGCCAGTTTCGGGATCATTTCATTGACAATGATCGAATAGGGAACACCCCAATAGGGATTGTATTCGACTATCTCGACTTCATCGTAGAAAAAATTGGTCTGATTGGCCTTGGTGCCGACAACCACCCGCATGGACAGCGGATCCTCACCCGGCGCCGTGTAGGTGGCCGTGAAGGCCGGCTGATTGATGAACACCTTGCGCGCACCAAGGTCTTCCGGCAGCCAGCGGCTGCGCTCCATGGCCAGGTGCACCTTGGCAATCTTGGCCGCGTTGGTGACCCCGACCAGCGCGCGGATGGTGTTCTTGCCGACAATCCCGTCCGGTGTCAGCTTGTGTTCCTTCTGGTAGGCTTTCACCAGATCCACAAGCGCGGGCGTATAGGCCTCGCCACCGGCATAGGCGGCAAGCGTTGCCGCATGGGTCCGCTTCAGCTCAGCCGAGCCGTTCTGCGCGACCGCTGCGACAATGTTCTTCATTTCCGGGCTCGAACCGCCGGACTTCAGGAATGTGCCCGGCGCAATCTCGATCCGGTCGGATGCCTCTTCGGCCGCCTTGAGCGCGGCCAGTTCGGCCATCAACGCCTTGAAGTGATCGCCTTGCGGCTGATGAGCCTCCATCGCGGCTTCGACGTCGCCTGCACGCGCAAGGGCGTCCAAGGCCGCAACCAGATCCACATCGTGACGCGGCAGGTCGTGATAGCCCGACAGCCTGTTCGGATCGATCCGCCCGCGGGTGGCGTCAAGAATGTAGGTTGCAACTGCAGCCGACAATTCCATTTCGAACGCCATCAGCTCTTTCTGGCGTTGGGTTGGAGACCCTGTGTCCCCGGTGGAATCACTTGCCGCGGACAGGCCCGCGTGATCCGGCGCAACAATCTGGTAGTCGGCAGGATCGAGACCATATTTCCCGGCCTCGCCGAGCGCCGTCATGGCTTGAAGAGCCGCCGCGTTTGCATTTCCGTCCGACACCCAGAGGAAATCCGGATGCTCCCGGTAGAAGGCCAGCAGCGCGTCGCCAACTTCCGGCAACACCATGACGGACATGGCCTTCAAAGCAGGCCGCGCCTTGTCGAAGGCTGTCAGCCCTACGGGTGCGGATGGCAAATCCACGGTATCTTCCTGGCCAGCCGGTGTTTGCAGATCGGGGCCCGGCTGGACCGCTGCGGTCTGTACCTTGGACAGGCTCTGCAAAGAGACCGTCTTCCAGCGATCAGGCTTGTACGGATAGAACTTTGGCGCGGCCACCTTGATGGTCGTGGCCTTCTGGCGCTTCAATTCCTCTTGGCGCTGCATTTCCTGCTGACGCTTCTGCTCGGGATTGAACAGGCGCTGGAAAAAGTTCTGCGCCGCCGCAGGCTCGCTTGCCCCAAGGAGCGCGGCTCCTGCCAGACCGGCTGTCATGACACCGGTCAACAGCCCCCCTGACAGCCTCCTGTGACTTTTTCCATAACAGTCCGGCGTAGCCGATTCCAAGTCCCGATTGCGTGCGCGCATTCCACTTTGCCCTAGGTCTGTCAGCATGCTTTTTCTGTCATGCCGGTATGAACCCTGCCGGGCCACCCTCACCAGCAGACTCAAATTTGAAACAATTCGAAAACTATTACATCAAATTTGGACATTCCGTTAAGCCGGCCGGGAAACCGCGGCAATAACAATCACATTGCTGTGACGGAATTGCCGCAGTCCGACGCAGCGGCGTCAAAGAAACCACTGCGCAGAGTCTTTCAAATCAGAAGGGGATTTCGTCGTCCATGGGCCCGGATCCACCCGAC
>NZ_SMMF01000907.1:0-49857 GCF_009711355.1 Roseibium sp. RKSG952
TATCGCGGTGGCAGGAAATGAAGACGGAGGTTCCGGTATTATTGCCTACCTCCTGTGACCAGATAAGTACCTGTTTCTGGTTCCATCCGGGAGCCGGGTATACAACTCGGCTCCCGAAATACGTCTATTGGCGGTACCCGCAAATATGAGGCGTGTCTTCACCCAGAAGGTTCCTCAAACAGGTTAAGCCCTTTTGCTGTGTCTCTCGACCGTCACCCCGGACAAGCGTTGGCGCGAACCGGGATCGGAGAGCCAAGGAACCCGTTGATACCGGGGACTCCCCGATAGCGGATACAACTTCCCAGCTTCGCCCTGATGACAATCATGGGAAAAATACAGTAATGCCGCGGGGTAAAATCCTGTCAGACGTCAGCACCCGGATCATCCAGTGAGAACTTGCGGCGGTCGGCGTCATAGGCAAACAGCTCTGCAAAACGCCCCCAGTCCACTAGCGTCGTCAAGGTCTGGAGCGCGTCGTTTTCCGGCATGACATCTTCCAGTTCATCGGCAAAACGGCTCCACGGCGCTGTGTGATTGCGCCGTTCGTCAAGAACCCGCCTGACCAGTTGGGCCAGGGCAAGCGTGTCCAGCAGTTTCTGACGAACCACAGCCTTGCGGTCGTCGATTTCCATGTCCGCAAATTTTTTTCCAAGGCTGGTCAGGACAATATCACCGCCCTCAACAACCGCAAATCCAAACAGTTCCATCGTGTCAACGACATGAAACAGGTCATCCGTCCCCAGCAGATACTGGTCGGCCAGTGCGGGCAGGTCGGCACGGCCATCATGGGGTGGTGCCGCGATTTCCTCGATCATGCCGGACAGTTCCGCAAAAGACAGCTCCGGTAAAACCGTCTCGATGCCGCGCACCGCATGGCGCCTGCCACCGGTCTTGCCGGTTGTTGCCAGCCGGGTGGTCATCTCGACATAAATCTCTTCCACAAGTGCTTGATACCGCCGGCTGTAGCGGTCCCTCGGCCTTGGTAGGTCAATCGGGATTTCGCGCACGATCCGGCCCGGATTGGAGCCCAGAACCACGACCCGGTCGCACATGGACACCGCCTCCTCTATGGAATGGGTGACCATGATGATGCCGGAAATCGGCAGTTTACCCTCGCTCCAGAGTTCCACGAGATCGGTTCGCAAGTTCTCCGCCGTAAGGACGTCGAGCGCGGAAAAGGATTCATCCAGCATGAGAATCGACGGCTCGACCACGAGCGCGCGTGCAAGCCCGACGCGCTGCCGCATGCCACCGGAAAGCTCCCGCGGATAGGCGCTTTCGAACCCGTCAAGTCCAATCAGATCAATCGCTTCAAGGGCCCGCCGCCGGCGTTCTTCCGGGACAACGCCCTTCGCCTCAAGCCCGATTTCGACATTTCCGAGCACCGTCAACCAGGGAAAGAGGGCAAAGGACTGGAACACCATGGCAATGCCGCTGATCGGCGCAATGATCGGGTGCCCCCGATACCGGACCTCTCCGGAAACCGGGCGAGCAAGACCCGCGATGATCCGCAAGAGAGTCGACTTACCCGATCCGGACCGGCCCAGAAGACCGAGGATTTCGCCCTCTGATACGGACAGATCGATCCCGGACAAAACCGTGTGCATGCCACCGCCGGGAAAGGGGAAGGCCTGACTGACCTTGTCGATTTCAAGAAGTCCCGAGCCGCTCATCCCTGCCCTCCCTAGTCAATCCGGTACCGGCGCTCGGCAAAGTCATAAAGCGGGCGCCACAACAGGCGGTTGGTCGCAATCACCAAAATACTCATGACAGCGATCCCGAGGACGATTTCATGATAGTCGCCCTTGTTGGTTGCCTCTGTAATATAGGCGCCGATCCCATGGGCGGTGACCGTCTCGTGCCCCCAACTCGCATACTCCGCAACGATCGAGGCGTTCCACGACCCTCCGGCAGCGGTGATTGCACCGGTCACATAATAAGGAAACACGGCGGGCAAGGCGACACGGCGCCACCAGAGCCAGCCGGTCACGCCAAAACTGCGCGCCACATCCTGCTGATCGCGCGGAAGCGTTTGTGCGCCGGCAATCACATTGAAAAGGATGTACCACTGGGTCCCGAGTATGATCAGGGGCGTGAGCCAAATATCCGGATTGAGCCTGTAAAGGACAATCAGGGACACGAGGAACGGGAACAACAGATTGGCCGGATAGGCAGCCAGGATCTGCGCAACCGGCTGCACGATACGGGACAAGCCCGGACGCAGCCCGACATAAACTCCAACCGGCACCCAGACCGCGCTTGCGATCAGAACAAGGATCAAAACCCGCGCGCCCGTAATCAGCCCCAGTCCGAAAGCTTCCAGAACGTTCCAGAGGGTCAGTGTTTCCATCACGTAGACGGAAATCCGGTACGTCATCCAGGCAGATACGCCGAGAACGAAAATAAACCAGATCCGATCTCCCCAAATCTGACGCTTGGCAAACGGTCCGGCGGCGACCGTTCCGGCGGCGCCAAGGGACCGCGGTTTTCGGGGCGGCTTATTCCGGCGCGCCAACAGGCGGATCAGGCCACCAAGAAGCGCCTGGAAAACGGAACCAATGCCGCGCCCGACCCGAGACCTCCGCAAGACTTCGTAAATCACTGATCGAGGTGGCGCTTCGTAGTTCTCCTGATCAATCCGAAACCGGTAGGACCACGCCACCAGCGGCCGGAAGAGGAGCTGGTCATACAACAGGATCACGATCAGCATTGCACCAACCGACCAGCCGATCGCCACGACATCCCGGGCTGCAATCGCAGCCGCAATATAGGAGCCAATTCCCGGCAAGGCGATTGTCGTATCGCCGACGCTGATCGCCTCTGATGCCACAACAAAAAACCAGCCGCCGGACATGGACATCATCATGTTCCAGACGAGCCCGGGCATGGCGAGCGGCACTTCCAGCCGCCAGAACCGCATGAAGGCTGGAAACCTAAGGCTTGTTGCCACTTCACCCAGGTCCGTGGGAACTGTTCTCAACGATTGATAAAAGGAAAAGGCCATGTTCCAGGCCTGACTGGTGAAAATCGCGAAAATGGCAGCGAATTCCGCCCCCAGCGTGCGGCCAGGCGCCAGAGACATGAAGAAAACGATGGTAACGGAAATAAACCCAAGGATCGGAACCGATTGAAGAATATCAAGAGCCGGAATCAGCACTTTTTCGGCGCGGCGGTTTTTGGCGGCAATCGGTGCGAAGATAAAGGTGAAAATCAGCGAAAACACCATCGCGACCAACATGCGGAATGTCGTCCTCAGCGCATATTCCGGCAAATGCGCCGGATCGAGCGAAATTGGCGTTTCCCTGAGCTGTTCCAGCGGCTCCATCGCCGGAAGCGTGGCGTCGACGATCAGAACGAACACGCCGATGACAAGCAGGATTGCAATCAGATCGAAAAACGGCGTCAGGCGCCGCCGCGCAACAACGCTGATCGGACCGGACAGGCGAACAGACCTTTTGGAGTTTTCTTCCCCTGCCGCCAGTTCCCTTCCCCCCGACAAAACGATTGTGATTTTGACGTTAGGGTAGCTTTGTAACCAACGAATGACCAGTTCAGCAACTCGGTTCTGGCCTTCATGCGTGAACCTTGCTGCGACAACAGACCAGCCAGTGACCAATACAGGCCTACTTGTCAGAGCGGCAAACTGAAATACGCCTTATGAGAGCTTAAATCATAAGCTCTATCAAAAATAGAAATCCTTCACACTTTTCGGGATAATTTCACAAATTTACAATTACCTAAAGTTTTAGCCTTAGCCTTTAGTCCAGATTTTTACCAATGATCTTCAGGATGGGGCAATGCATCTTTTCAAGCGAGCCAATGACATCAAGTTCGGGAAGAAGGTCGGCGGCGGGTTCGCCGCGATGGTTGCCCTCACCGCGGTTGTCAGCGGAATTGGTGCCCTCGCCGTCCGGAACCTGTCTGAGAAGGTGGAAGTCACCGGATACTCGACAACTGCCATCTCGACGCTGCAGAACGTTGCAGGCAGCCGGGAAAACTATCTCTCCAGTCTGGATGAACGCGCGGCCGAAGACGCCTTCGCCGAGCTCGGTGATCTGACCGGTCATCTGGATCTGCTTGCCCGGGATTTGCACAACGACCCGGACAGTCTCGCCGTAATTGCTGATGCCCGAACAGCCATTGCCGATTTCCGCTCGGTTTTCGAAACCATGCTCGAATTGACATCCCAACAGAACCAACGCCGGATTCTTCTGGAAGCTGTCCTTGCAAACCTCGAAAAAACCGCTGGTTCCATTGCATCGGCTGCCGGTTCGGAGAGACGGAAGTTCGGCCGGCAAGTCGTCAAGACAAGAGAGACGCTGTTTTTGGCCAACAAGGTAGGTCAGGCTGCTTCCGGTTTTCAGGAGGAGGCTCTCACCCTGCAAAACCTCTTCAATGAGGCAGCAAACAGCCCGGCCAAACTGGCGGAGGTAAAGGACCGCGCCAGTGCAATGGTTCCCTTGGCCACCGAAATCGCTGAAAAGCCATTGGAGGGTGTTGATCCGGCGGGCACGCAATCCCTGGCCGAGCTAACTCAAGAGCTGGTTGGTCAACTTGAAGAACTTGTCACAACCAAGGACTATATAAAGGTTTTTGACTTAACGGACGCTGTAAAAGCCAGTTTTGCGAACATAGACAATCTGACCAAGACCATACGCACACAAGCGAACGACGCTGTAGACACGGCCTATCGCGAAGCCGAAGACGTGACGCAAAGCTATAATCAGGTCGACGGGATTGCAGATCAAGCGGTTCGGGTGAAGGCGGAGGCCATCTCCATCAAGGCTGCAACTCTCGCCTTTTTGTTGTCACCGAACGGGCAAACCGAAGCAGCCATATCGGCGGGTCTGAAAACGGTCAAGGCGAGTGAAACGAAACTCCTTGAGGAGGCGGCCAATTATCCGGCAATCGCAGCAAGAGCAACCGCAATTGGGCGTTCGCTAACCTCCTATGAGAAGGCATTCGGCGATTTCGCGGCTGGTCACTTCGCCCTTCTGGAAAATGAAGACCAGTTGAAGACCTATGAAAATATGGTCCGCCAGATCATTTCGGGGATCGCTGCCGAGCAGGAAATCAAGGCACAGGCCTCCGGCCAACAGGCGCTTCTCACAATTGCGCTGACGCTGTTTCTGGCGGTTGCCAGCGCAGCGGCTCTTGCCTTTGCCATGAACCTTGCGGTTACACGGCCGATTCGAAAAACAACCGATGTCATGTCCCGGCTGGCGGATGGCGATGTCCAGATCGATATCGGGGACACCAAGCGCCGTGATGAAATCGGCGACATGAACCGGACGGTCGAAATTTTCCGCGACAATGCCGTTGCGCGGGCACGGCTTGAAGACGAAACCGCGCGTGAGCAGGAGAAACGGCAGGCACATCAGGAAAGGATCGAAGCGCTGATTTCCGACTTCCGGACGAAGGCTACGGACGTTCTTGCAGCCGTTGGCAACACAGCTGCCGGTCTTGACCAGACCGCGCATGCGCTCACAGGCATTGCCAGTGAGAGTTCCGGACATGCCGGGCAGACGCTGTCTGCAACCGATGAAGCCACCCAGAATGTTCAGACCGTTGCAAGTGCGTCTGAGGAACTGGCCGCCTCAATCGGCGAGATCTCCCGGCAGGTCAGCAAGACAAACGAGATTGTGGACCGGGCAACAGCCGGCACACGCGAGACTAACACCAAGGTCGAAAGCCTTGCCGCTGCAGCTTCGAAAATCGGTGAAGTGGTGAGCCTGATCCAGGCGATTGCCGAACAGACCAACCTGCTCGCCCTTAACGCGACAATCGAGGCCGCCCGTGCCGGGGATGCCGGACGCGGTTTCGCCGTTGTTGCGTCTGAGGTGAAGGAGCTTGCAACCCAAACTTCCAAAGCTACCGAGGAAATCAGCGGCCAGATCTCGGAAATCCAGTCGGCGACCGATGAATCGGTGAGCGCGATCGCCGACATCCTGAAGATCATGGAAGAGGTCAACAGCTATGCCTCCGCGATTGCCGCTGCCGTCGAACAGCAGGGAGCCGCGACCACGGAGATTTCGGACAACATCCAGCGCGCTGCCGAGGGTACTGGCCAGGTGAAGGCCAGCATGAACCAGCTTTCACTTGCGGTCGGCCAAACCAGTCAGTCCGCAGATATGGTTCTGAGCGCCTCCGGGGACCTGTCAGCCAAGACCGATCAACTCAAGACCGAGGTCGAGCATTTTCTGACAGAGGTCGCCGCGAGCTAACAAAACGGCAATCGACGCAAAACAGGATTGGCGGAAGTGCTACGAAGCGCTTCCACCAGTGCGCGAGGCAATGGGCCCATCCTTGAGACAGGACAGGACGATATCGGCTGCCGCTCCCCTCTGACTGTGGCCATCCGGCAAGCGCATTTCCTGATCCAGCCGTGCAAAGGCCTCGATCTGCCGGTGCCGTTCTGGAGTGTCCGACAGAAGCTCCAGAACCCGGAGGCTCAAGGCTTCGGGGTTGGCCTCATTGTCGAGAAATTCCGGAATGGGCTTGTCGTTCAAAATGATGTTGGGCAGCACCATGGAATCGATGCTGGCGAATTTGAGAACCTTGTTCAGCTCCTTCAAGAGCCGGACGATCCAGTCGATCTTGTAGGCGATCACCATCGGGACGCCCGAAAGCGCCAGTTCAAGCGACACGGTGCCCGAGGCAGCCAAGGCTGCATGGGCCTTGCGAAACGCCGCCAGCTTTTCCGCCTGACCGGAAACGATCACAGGCTTCACGGGCCAGTCCTTGACCCCTGCACGGATTTTCGCCTCGATATGGGTGACAGCTGGCAGAATGATCTCCAGATCCCTGTCCGCTTCAGCGATCCGGGCAACCGTTTCACCAAAGGTTGGCAGCAAGCGCTTGATTTCACTGTTCCGGCTTCCCGGAAGCAAAAGGAGAACCTTTTTCCCGTCTGCAAGGTCCGGCCGCTCCCCCGGCATCGGCCGCATGGACCCCACGTTTTCGATCAGGGGATGTCCGACATAATGGGTTCTCGGACCGCCAAGCCGGCGATGGGCTTCAGGTTCGAACGGCAAGAGGGCCAACAGTTCGTCGACATAGGCGCGCATCTTGCGCGCCCTGCCCGGCCGCCAGGCCCAGACCGACGGAGACACATATCCAACGACCGGAATATGCGGCGCGCGCTTGCGCACCCGCTTTGCGACATTATGCGTGAAATCGGGACTGTCGATGATCACAAGGATGTCAGGCCTTGCCGCGATAATGGCGTCGACTGTCTGGTACACCCGCCTGATAATCAACGGCAAGCGTGCCAGAACAGCACTGATCCCCATCACCGAGACGTCCGACATATCGAAAAAACTATCAAGGCCAAGGGCCCTGGTCCGCTCACCGCCAACCCCGCTGAAACGGACCTGGCCCGGGAGCCGGTCAGATAGCGCTTGCATCAACTCCGCCCCGAGTTGGTCACCGGACTCTTCCCCGGCCACGATGCAAACATGAACCGGTGTACTCAGGTCGGTCTCTGCGGTCATGAACGTCCTGTTACCCGGTTGCGGCGTCAAAGCCATAAACAAACAGACGGTTTTCATCCGCCAAGCGGATGGTCGCCTCGAAGTCCGACATCAGTGCCTTCCCGGCCGCCACCGCAATTCCCGCAAGCCCCGCCTCCACGGCAAGCTCGATGGTCCGCGGCCCTATGGCCGGCAGATCTACCCGAAGGTCCTGCCCGGGCTTTGCGGCCTTGACCAATACCCCGAGGCGGCCCTTGTGCCGGATGCGGCCTATCCGGCGCATGTCGGCACAGCGCTGCAGCATCAAATCGGTGCCTTCCGCCCCTTCAAGCGCGACAACCCGCCCGTTCATGGCAACTGCGGCCTGCCCGATATCAAGCTCTCCAAGACGGCCGACCGCTTTGAGCGCAAGCTCCATGTCGGCGGTAGCCTGCCGGTCAGGCTTGTGCCTGCCCATAATGCCGGTTTTTGCGAGCAACTCCGGCGCTACGTCCTGCACACCGACCACCTTATAGCCCTCCGTCTCGAACAGTCCGATGACCTTGGTCAGCAGACTGTCATCACCGCCAACCAATGCCCGGATAATGCGCGGCAATCGCTTCAGTGTGCCGGGATCCCCGAGGATCGATGTATAATCCGGACGCCGGGACACACCGCCAATCAACACGATTTCATGGCAATTCGATTTGGCCAGAAACTTGTAGAGACGCCCGATCTCGCCCCAACCCAGGATCGTATCGGCCTCAGGCACCAGCGCTGGATCTATCTCACCCTTGATGCCGATCACGACCGGGCGCTTGCCGCGCCCTTCGAGACTGGCCGTTATCTGACCGGGCAAGCTGCCGTTTCCGGCAATGATCGCAGTCCTCGGCTCAGCGCTTGGGGTCATTTTCCAACAGATCCCTGTCAGGCCGGCTGATCACTCAGCACTACGCGGTGTGCAAAAGCGGCGGTCTTCCTTTTCCAGAATGAAATCCGTCAGCTTCTTCACAAGAGGTTGGCCGTTGGAAGCCGCGGCAACGGCCTCGGCACGTGTCCGCAAGGTGCCTTCGTCCGATTCAAACAGTTCCCGATATGCGGCCCTGAGCGCATGAATGTGATCGCGCTCGAAATTTGCGCGTTTGAGACCGACCAGATTGAGCCCGCCAAGGCTCGCCCGGTTGCCCGTCACCATGCCGAATGGAATCAGATCGTTTTCGAGTCCCGCCATCCCACCGACAAAGGCCAGATCCCCGATCCGGGTAAACTGGATCACAGCCGATCCACCGCCGAAAATCACATTGCTGCCGACGGTGACATGACCTGCAATCATGACATTGTTCGACAGGACAACACGGTCCCCCAGGTAACTGTCATGGCCGACATGGGAGTTCGCCAGGAAAGCGCAGTCGTTTCCGATCCGCGTTTCATGGCCGCCCCCTGCGGTCCCCGGATTGATGGTGACGCCTTCGCGGATGATGCAGCGCTCACCTATCGTCAGGGTCGCGTCTTCGCCGCGGAACTTCAGATCCTGTGCCTGATGGCCGATCGAGGCGAACGGAAAGATCGCAGTCCCTGCTCCGATCGACGTGTCTCCCGCGACAACCACATGCGATTTCAACTCGACATTGCTGCCGAGCCTGACCTGAGAGCCAATCACGCAATAGGGCCCGATCCGCACGTCGTCTCCAAGCACGGCACCCGGCTCGATGATCGCCGAAGGATGAATATCAGTCATGTAACCTCACGCGTCGACCAGCATGGCGCTGATTTCCGCTTCAGCCACCTTTGCTCCGTCAACCATAGCCACAGCGTCGAACTTCCAGATGCTGGCGCGCTGCTTGATTTTCTTGACGTGGAAACGGACCTGGTCACCGGGCTCTACCGGCTTGCGGAACTTGGCCTTGTCAATGGTCATGAAATAGACCAGCTGAGGTGGAGCATCGTTGCCACGCGCATCCACACAAAGAGCACCGGCGGTCTGAGCCATCGCCTCGATCAGCAAGACCCCCGGCATGACCGGACGCCCCGGAAAATGACCGGTGAAGTGCGGCTCGTTCATCGTGACGTTCTTGATGCCGATACAGCTGTCGTCACCATCCATCTCGATGATCCGGTCGATCAACAGGAACGGATACCGATGCGGCAGCAATTCCATGATCCGCATGATATCGGCACTTTTCAGCGTCTTTTTCTCAGTCTCTTCCATTCATATGCCCCTTGGCGTGCAACACGCCGAAATACAACAAGAAAACCCGTATCGTTTAATTGCCTGCACCCCGTTCTGCAAGCTTGCGCAGGGCGGCGACTTCGCGAAACCACTGCTTTACCGGCTTGGCCGGCGTCCCGCCATAGCGCCCGCCCGGCGGAACATCCTGATTGACCACGCTGACGGCTGCGATCTGCGCGCCCATTCCGATCGTGACATGACCTGCAACACCGCTCTGCCCGCCAATGGCAACATAGTCTCCCAGTGTGGCACTTCCGGAAATTCCGACCTGGGAAACAATCACACAGTGACGGCCGACAACGACGTTGTGCCCGATCTGCACCTGGTTGTCGATCTTGGTCCCCTCGCCGATCACCGTGTCGCGATTTGCGCCCCGGTCGATTGTGGTATTCGCCCCGATTTCAACCTCGTCCTGAATGATGACCCGGCCGATTTGCGGTACCTTGAGATGCCCGCCCGGGCCCATGGCATACCCGAATCCATCCTGGCCGATACAGACACCCGGATGCACATATACCCGGTTGCCAAGCAGTGCAAACTGCAGGGACGCATTGGCTCCGATGACACAGTCGCGGCCAATCCGGACCCCGGCACCAATGACAGCGTTCGAGCGGACTATTGTGCCCGCGCCGATTTCAGCGCCGGAGCCGATCACTGCGCCCGCTTCAACACTGACACCGTCTTCCAGCTTCGCATCAGGCGCGATTACCGCCCGTTCCGATATAGCCGGGACCGCACCAAAGGCCGGTACCATCGCATCGGGGAAGAGTTTTGCCAACACCTTCGCCCATGCCCGATAGGGCTCCGGACAAACCAGCAAGGCGACAGTTTCAGGCACCTTGGCCGCATGTTTCTTCGCAACCAGACAGGCGCTTGCCTCGGTGGTGGACAGCTGGTCGAGATACGCGACGTTATCAAAGAAGACCAGCATACCGGCATGCGCATCCTCGACCGGGGCCACGCCGGTGATCGAAAGATCGCCTTCCCCCCGCACGAGTTCAGCCCCTGCCCATTCGGCAATATCGGACAATGTGACCGGCTTTGGCGGGTCGAGAAACACAGGGTCTGTCATGAATGGGTCCATGCTCGGGAACAGATCGGAACGTATGGGGGACCCGATTTAGCGCATTCCGGACAAAAAAAAAACGGCCGCCGTGAAACGGCGGCCGATAAATCACATTCCAAGCCGTGCCGTGTTAGAAACGGGTCCCGCCGCTTAGACGGAAAACCTGGGTCTTGTCTTCGTCTTCCTTCATGATCGGCCAGGCAAAGTCTGCGCGAAGCGGACCGAACGGCGACTGCCAGCGGATACCCGCACCAACGGAGGCCCGCAGGTTGAAGCCATTCGACAGAACATCATCACCCGAGTTGTTCACCAGATTGACCAGATCGCTGTCCGCATCCCAGACAGAACCGGCATCCGCGAAGACGGCCCCACTGAAACCAAGCTCATCGGGAAGGATCGGGAACGGGAAGGTGCTCTCCGCAGTCGCTGCAAAGAACATGGTGCCGCCGATTGCGTCATCCGTATTGGAATCACGCGGGCCGATGCCTTGGTTCTCGAAGCCACGGACCAGATTGCCGCCCAACATGAACTGCTCGGACACCCGCAACCGCTCGTCACCGAGAGAAGCGATATGACCGCCCTGAACCGACAAAGAGCCAACAATTCCAAGATCCGGCACGATTTCCTTGTAACCGCGAGCCTGTGCCGTGGTCTTGATGTAGTAGGAATCCCCACCCAGACCGGCAAAGTTCTGCCCGAACGCAGCATAAATACCATCGGTCGGATTAAGGTTGAAGTTCAATGTGTTGTAAACGAACTGATAGCCAACCAGCGAGGTCAAGTACGTTCCGAGGGAGTCACAGACCGCAAGCGACAGATCGTCCGTATCACAATTCGTAACACTCGTCGAAACGTCATCCGGATCAGAGTTGTCTTCCTGGAAGATGTTGTAGAACAGCCGGACTGTCAGCTCGTCTTCGCGAAGCGGAAGCGTAAAGCCGAACCCGCCACCGATCTTGTCCTGATCATACGACCGGTAGTCGTTGGCATCGAGAACATTGCGGTAGGCTTCGAGATCCAGAGCGACACGGCGGCCCAGGAAGAACGGCTCGACAAACCGGAACTCGTAATTCTGGGTGTCGGCACCACCGCCAACGCCAAGCTTCACGAACTGGCCACGGCCGAGGAAGTTGCGCTCTGTAACGGACACATCACCAATGACGCCGTCAGCGGTGGAATACCCGACACCGAACGAGACTTCACCCGTCGGCTTTTCTTCAACCTGAACATTCACCACAACCCGGTCCGGCGCACTTCCCTGCTGGGTCGTGATCGTGACCTTCTCGAAGTAGCCGAGGTTGTTCAGGCGGCGTTCTGCCTTGTCGAGCAGTGTCCGGTTGAACGCATCGCCTTCGGCAAGATCGAACTCGCGGCGAATAACATACTCGCGGGTCCGATCGTTACCAATGACGTTCAGCCGTTCGATGTAAGCGCGCGGACCCTCTTCGATATAGTAGGTCAGCGAAATCGTGTTGGTGTCGTAGTCACGGGATGCCTGCGGCCGGATTCGCGCAAAAGCATAGCCGTTTTCGGAGACCTTGACTGTCAAGTCTTCAACCGTCTGGTCAATGCGCAGCGAGTTGAAGGTCGCGCCCTTGCGGGTACGCACTTGCGAATTCAGGCTTTCTGGAGAGATTTCCGAAATCGACGAAACAACTTCGACATCGCCGAAATCGTACTTCTCGCCTTCATCGACCGTAAAGGTTACATAAAAGATGTTGTTTTCGCGGTCCAGATCGGCAGATGCGGACACAATCCGGAAATCGGCATAGCCCTTCCGGTTGTAGTACTGCCGCAGCAATTCCTGGTCAGCGGCCAGACGATCCGGATCATAGGTGTCCGTTGTCCGGATCCAGCTCAGCAAACCGCTTTCACGGGTCCGGATCACATCGCGCAGGCGGCGATCACTGAACGCATTGTTACCGACAAACGAAATCCGCTCGACGCCTGTCTTGTCGCCTTCATTGATTTCAAAGACCAGATCGACACGGTTGTCGCCCCGTTCGATGATCTTCGGCTCGACGGACGCGCCATAGCGCCCGGAGCGGCGGTAGGCTTCCAGGATGTTCTGCACATCCGTTTGGACCTTGGCACGCGTCAGCATCGTCCGCTCCTGCGAACGGACGGCGGTTTCAAGTGCCTCGTCGTTGATCTTCTTGTTGCCCTCGAAAGATACCCGGTTGATGATCGGGTTTTCCGTGACATTCACAATGACAGTGCTGCCTTGCGGCTGGATGCTCACATCTGCGAACAAGCCAGTCGCAAAGAGCGCCTTGACCGACTCATCGACATCCGCAGCGCTGTAGTTCCTGCCCGGCACAATCGTCATGTAGCTGAGGACGGTTTCCTCTTCGATCCGGGTATTCCCCCGCACCACGATGTTGCGAGCGACCGCCGCCTCGGCGGGTGCGGCGGAGAAGGGACCAAGCACTTCGGGCAAGACCGCGCCCGTAGAATAGAGGCCAACCGCGAGAAGAGCGGCACGATTAAGTTTCTGCAATCGCTGCATAAGTGCGCTATGCCTTTTTTTACTAAACGTCTCGCCCGAGGGCGCGCTCTCGACGCGAGAGTCTCAGGAACCGCAAACGTTTTACAGCCTTTTTCCAAATGCGCAACCACCCCGAAAATCCAAAAAAGATTTAAATCTAAGGCGTTGCGCGGATGCCACGGCTACAGTGTCCACACAATAATTCAAAGATTGGTTAAATGAAGGACATCATTCCATGTCGCAAAAACCATCAACATCAAAACGATCGCGATTCCGATCCTGAACCCGATGTCCTGCACACGCGCACTAAGCGGCTTCCCGCGCACGGCCTCGGCGAAATAGAACACCAGATGCCCGCCATCAAGCATCGGGATCGGCAGCAGGTTCAACAGACCGATGCTGACAGACAGCACAGCCGCCAATGACAACAACGGGACAATGCCTTCATTGGCGACTTGACCCGACACCTGGGCTACCCGGATCGGCCCGCCGATCTGGTCGGCTGATTCCCGGCCTGAAATAACACCCCAGAGATAGTCACCGGTTCGCTCCACAATATAAAGCGTTTCCTTCGCGCCCTCACCTATCGCACTGATCGGTCCGAACTTTTGCGAAATCAGATCGTCGGCCTTGGGACTACGCGAGACGCCGAGTAGCCCGAGGCGCTGGGTATTGCCGAACCGGTCGGTGATCTCGCGGTATTGCGGTGTTACAACCACATCTCGCACTGCATTTCCACGTTCGATCTGAAGCGTCAGCGGAATTCCGGCGCTCGCAGACACAATGCGCTGCATTTGGGAGAAGGTCTGCACCGGCTTGCCGTCAATAGCCAGAACCATGTCACCGGACTGAAGTCCTGCTTCGGCTGCTGCACTGTTGGGCTGAACCGTTTCGATCATCGGTGTGATGACGGTCCGTCCGAAAACGCCGAAAATCATCGCAAAGATGGCGATGGCCAGAATGAAATTGGCAACAGGACCAGCCGCCACAACAGCAGCACGTTGCCAGACCGGCTTTGCGACAAAAGCGGTCGCCCTCTCTTCGGGCGACATGGCCGCGATCCGGTCACGATCCGGAACACTTGCCGCGTTTTCATCGCCCGCAAACTTGACGTAACCGCCAAGCGGGATCGCGGACAGTTTCCAACGCGTCCCCTTGCGATCGGTAAAGCCAATCAACTCGCTTCCGAAACCGACCGAGAAAGCGTCGATTTTCACCCGGCACCAGCGCGCGACAGCGAAATGTCCCAGCTCATGGAAGAAGACAATGATCGTCAGTACGAACAGGAACGGCACAATTGTGCCAATCAGCAGACCGTACAAGGAAGACAGAAATTCCATCGCGTTTCCATTCGCTTTTCATGTTTTGTCATGACTGGACCAGCGCCCGTCAAACGATCTGCCGGATAAATACGGCAGCCAGACCAATATGGAAATACCGGCTTGCGTCTCAAAGCCAAATCGACACACTCTGACGTCAGCCTGATCCGGCTGAAACAGCTACGAGTAACCGGATCAGGCCGCAGAGGCGGAAATCCATTTCCGGCAAATGCCCCGGGCCAGTTGATCGATCTCGAGTGCATCTTCCGCACAGCCGAATACGGACCCGTGATGTCTTGCCAGAACCTCGTCGATAGTATGCCCAACTGCGCGTGGAATATCCAGAAACCCGATACCGCCGGACAAGAAAACATCAACGGCAACCTCATCAGCTGCATTCAGGGTCGCGGTCGCAACACTTCCCTCGTCCAGCGCCTCGTAGGCCAGTTTGAGTGCCGGAAACCGCTGCAGGTCCGGTGTTTCGAATGTCAAGGATCCGATAACACCGAGATCGAGCCGCTCGACAGGAACTTCCATACGCTCCGGCCAGACAAGACACCGCGCAATCGGCGTTCTCATATCCGGCGCCCCCAGCTGCGCGAGCAGCGATCCGTCTGCATATTGCACAAGCCCATGAACGATGGACTGGGGATGGACAAGCACGTCAAGTTGCGACCGATCTATTGGGAATAGGTGAAATGCTTCAATAACTTCGAAGCCTTTGTTCATCAAGGTCGCGCTGTCGATCGTGATCCGGCGCCCCATGTCCCAATTCGGGTGCTTGAGCGCCTGTTGCGGCGTGACCCGCTCCATGTCACTCAGGCTAAAGGTCCGGAACGGGCCGCCGGAGGCGGTCAGTGTGACCTTTTCAACCTGATCCGCGTTTTCCGCCTCGAATATCTGGAAGATCGCGTTGTGCTCGCTGTCCACCGGCAGAACGCGGACACCGTTCTTTTCCGCCTCGGCCATGAAGAAGTCCCCGGCCGATACCAGGCATTCCTTGTTGGCCAGCGCAAGCGTGCGGCCCGGCTTGAGGGCGGCAACGGTCGGCTTCAGGCCCGCAGAGCCGACAATTCCCGCAATGACCATATCCGCCGGACGCTCCACAGCCTCCAAAACAGCAGCCTCGCCAGCCCCGACCTCGATGCCCGTACCTTGAAGCGCATCACGCAGGTCGCCAGCCTTTGCGCTGTCAGCGCAGACCACACAATCAGGCCGAACGTCTTTGGCAAGGCGAACCATTTCCGAAACATTCGAATTGGCGACCAACGCCGCAACATGAAACCGGTCCGGGTTCCGCCTGACGATATCAAGCGTGCTTTGACCGATAGAACCCGTCGCCCCCAACACGATCAGGCGCGTGGTTTCGGATTGCGTCCGGGACCGGCCGGCCGGCGCCTGTGTTGCTGCGTCCATGCCGCTCCCCTTAATTCCAGAACAATCCGGACATCGGATCGCCCAAGGTTCCCCCGAGAACCAAGCCAAGTGCAGCGGCCGTGATCGCGGCTGCGACAAGTCCGTCGACACGATCCATGACACCGCCATGGCCGGGGATCAGCCCGCTGCTGTCCTTAACGTCAAAGCGCCGCTTGATGGCTGATTCCATCAAATCGCCGAGTTGGCTGACAACCGAAAACACGGACGCCAGGACAACCCACCACCAAACGTTGACATGACCAAACATAGCAACAAAACCGACCCCGAACAGGTTGGCCGCGACCAACCCGCCCGTTGCTCCGGACCATGTCTTGTTTGGCGAGACCTGCCGCCAGAGCTTCGGCCCGCCAAGAGTCCGGCCTGTGAAATAGGCCCCGATATCCGTTGCCCAAACCACAATCAGCAGGAAAAACAGGAACAATTGCCCATTGTCGCCCGAACGGGCGCCAAGCAGCCCATAAAGTGCCAGCCCGCTATACAGCACCCCTTCTGCGGCCCATCGTGCTGTGCGGTCCGCCCCCCCGAGCAGATAGGCCAGCCCGGCACCAAAAACGGCCACCAGAAGCGACATGCCCGGGTATCCGAGATCAAACGCCGCAGCAATCGCGATCAGAACCGCATACCCCGCATAGGCGCGCTTGGACGTGTCCCGAGTGCCGGTCAGGGCAAACCATTCCTTCATGAACAGAAGGATCCCGATCAGTGCGAGCAGCGAAAATGCGAGACCGCCAAACCAGGCTATCACCAGCACCGCCGGTGCCATGACCACTGCGGACAGGAAACGGATTTTCAGATCGGATTTCTTGGAACCACCGGCCCCCTTCGGTCGGTCTACCGACATTACAATGCCTTTGCCGTCAAACCGCCAAATCGCCGGTCACGACCACAATAGTCGTCGAGCGCTGCATCAAAGGCCTCACGATCAAAATCGGGCCAAAGCACAGGGCTGAAGTACAGCTCCGAATAGGCGGCTTGCCACATGAGAAAGTTAGAAAGCCGCCGCTCTCCGCTGGTGCGAATAATCAAATCCGGGTCGGGAATACCGGCGGTGTCGAGTGATGCGTTCAACGCGTCTTCGGAAATTGCTTCGGGAGAAAGCTCTCCACTTGCGACCTCCTGCGCCAAACGGCGGATTGCGCGTGTGATTTCGTCCCGGGCACCATAATTGAAGGCCACCACGAGTGTCATACCGGAATTTTCCCGGGTCAGAGCCTCGGCATCGGTCAGGAGCTTCAGGATGGAGGAATCCAGATCCTCCCTCTGACCGATGACCCTGATGCGCACATTGGCGTTGTGGATTTCCGACAGATCCCGCTGCAGGAACCGGCGCAACAGACCCATCAGGAAACTGACCTCGGTTTCCGGCCGGCGCCAGTTTTCTGAAGAGAAGCTGTAAATGGTCATGTAGCCGAGACCGAGCCGCACGGCATGACGCACCGTCCGGCGCAGAGCTTCAAGCCCGTGCCGATGCCCTTCCGTGCGCGGCAGGCCGCGAGCCTGGGCCCAACGCCCATTTCCATCCATGATAAATGCCACATGGCCCGGCAGCCCGTCCGCAGTCCGGGCAGCTTCCGGGGCCGTGATGCTTCGATCCGGAGTGGCACTCATGTATAAGCCTCGCGTAACGGGCTGCGCAGATCCGACACGGTCAGACCTGCGAAATTTCCTGCTCTTTCTTTTCCAGCAGGGTATCGACTTCCGCAATCATGCTGTCGGTAAGCTTTTGAACTTCGTCCGACGCATGACGGCTGTCATCTTGACTGATTTCGCCGTCTTTTTCAGCTTTTTTGGCTGTGTCCATGCCGTCGCGCCGCACATGGCGGATCGAGACCTTGGCCTGCTCGGCATATTTGTGCGCAACCTTGATCAGCTCCTGACGCCGTTCCTGGTTGAGTTCCGGGATCGGCAGACGCAGGAGCGTGCCGTCAACAACCGGGTTGAGGCCAAGAGCCGATTCACGGATCGCCTTTTCAACCGCCGACACCATCCCCTTGTCCCAAACCTGAACCGCAACCATGCGCGGCTCGGGGACACTGACGGTTGCCACCTGATTGATCGGCATGGACTGGCCATAAGCGTCAACACTGATCGGATCCATCATGGAAGCAGAAGCGCGTCCCGTGCGAAGACCCGCAAAATCGGTCTTCAGAACCGAAAGGGCACCTTCCATACGGCGCTTCAGATCATCCAGGTCGACACCTTCTACCGGCATGTTGTCCTCACTTCATTCTTGTCTGTTGGCATGTGCCATGAAAGCCGGGCGCCAAAATGGCACAGATGCGCCGAAACACAAGAGGCGCCCGGTGCTTATTGGCAAAAGATTCAGCCTTCCACAACCGTGTAGGTACCGGTTTCGTTCAGAACGTTCACCAGCGCTCCCGGCGTATGAATGGAAAACACCACAACGGGGATCTGGTTGTCACGCGCAAGTGCGATGGCGGTGGTGTCCATGACCTTGAGATTGCGCTTGATCACGTCTTCATAAGAGAGCGTGTCGTAGCGCTCGGCGTTCGCATTGATCTTGGGATCTTCGGAATAGACGCCGTCGACCTGGGTGCCTTTCAGGAACGCATCGCATTTCATTTCCGCAGCGCGCAAGGCAGCGCCGCTGTCGGTGGTGAAGAACGGATTGCCCGTCCCGCCCGCGAAGACGATCACATCGCCGTCTTCCATGTAACGGTCAGCGACCCGCTGCGTAAACGTCTCGCAGATCGATGGCACGGGAACTGCGGACAGAACACGCGCCTGAACCTTGAGGCGCCGCAAGGCATCCGCCAGCGTCAGTGAGTTCATGATCGTCGCCAGCATGCCCATGTGGTCGCCGGTGACCCGGTTGCCGCCCTTGGCCGCGACAGCCACGCCGCGGAAAATGTTACCGCCACCCACGACAACGCCGACCTGCGCTCCAAGCGCGACCGCATCCGCGATTTCCTTTGCGATCCGTTGCACGATCATCGGATCGATACCGAAGGCCTGAGAGCCCATCAGGGCCTCACCGGACAATTTCAGCAGAACGCGTTTCCAGCGAAGAGGTTTGGTCATGGCAGCACCTGTTCTTATAATTTGTCTTCCATAAAAAAAGCGCCGGTCAATGCCGGCGCTTTTCGAAGGAGCTTACTGCCCGGTGGCCGCCGCCACCTCTGCGGCGAAGTCCTGCTCTTCCTTCTCGATCCCCTCGCCGAGTGCGAAGCGAACGAACCCGGTGAGCTTGACATCAGTGCCGAGATCCTTGGCCAGGGCCTCGACAGCTTGCTCGACTGTCTTGTCCGGATCAATCACGAAAGCCTGCTTTACGAGGGTGACTTCCTCGTAGAACTTGCGCAGACGGCCTTCGACCATCTTTTCGATGATGTTTTCCGGCTTGCCGGAAGCACGTGCCTGCTCGGAGAACACCGACTTTTCGCGCTCAACCACAACCGGGTCGAGCTCTTCCGTGTTCAGCGCCAGCGGGCTGGTTGCAGCAACATGCATGGCGATCTGGCGGCCAAGCGCGTTCAGCTTGTCCTTGTCACCTGCAGATTCCAGAGCAACGAGAACGCCGATCTTGCCCAGACCCTCGGAAATCGCGCCGTGGACGTAGGTTGCGACCACACCGTTTTCGACCGAAAGGACCGCCGTACGGCGCAGGCTCATGTTTTCACCGATGGTCGCAATCGCGTCGGTGATGGCATCCGTAACCGGCTTCCCGTCGACATCGGCCGCAGACACGGCTTCAATCGAGCCATCGGTTCCGGCCGCAACGCCAGCAACCTTGGAGACCAGCTCCTGGAAGCCTTCATTGCGGGCAACAAAGTCGGTTTCGGAGTTCAGCTCGATAACCGCTGCCTTACTGCCTTGGGCAGCCACACCGACCAGACCTTCCGCGGCAACGCGGCCAGCCTTCTTGGCGGCCTTTGCGAGGCCCTTTGTGCGCAGCCAGTCAACAGCTGCTTCCATATCGCCGTCCGCTTCTTTGAGAGCGGTCTTGCAGTCCATCATGCCCGCGCCGGATTTTTCGCGGAGCTCTTTTACCATCGCAGCGGTAATGCTCATCGATTGCCTCGTGGATGGGAGGTTTCAGATATGACACGGTGTAGCCCAACCGCTTCCGTGTCTTTATGACGGGCCTGCAACAAATTGCAGCCCTTGCGAACAATTCAACAGGTTCCTGACGCATGACTGGCATGCGTCAGAATATTCCTGAAAGCCTTAGGCTTCAGCTGCAGCCGCTTCGGCTTCCGCCGGAGCTTCTTCAGTCAAGGCTTCCTCGACCGGAGCCTCAACGGATTCCCCGATGTCAAAGCCGGAAGCGCCCTGTGCACGGGAGATACCGTCAATGGCGGCGCGCTGGATCAGATCACAGTAAAGCGTGATCGCACGGCCCGCATCGTCGTTACCCGGGACCGGGTAGGTGATGCCTTCCGGATTGGAATTGGAATCGAGGATTGCAGCAACCGGGATACCCAGACGGCGCGCTTCCTGAATGGCAATTGCTTCACGGTTGGTGTCGATCACGAACAGAAGGTCCGGGATACCGCCCATGTCCTTGATACCGCCAAGGTTCCGCTCAAGCTTCTCGCGCTCGCGGTCCATGAACAAACGCTCTTTCTTGGTCAGCGCGTTGGCGGCGTCCGATCCAAGGGTTTCTTCGAGCTTGCGCAGACGCTGGATCGACTGGGAGATCGTCTTCCAGTTGGTCAGCATGCCGCCAAGCCAGCGGGCATTCACGAAGTACTGGGCAGAGTTGCGCGCAGCATCAGCGACCGGCTCCTGAGCCTGACGCTTGGTGCCAACGAGCAGAACGCGGCCACCATTGGCAACCGTGTCGGAAACGGCCTTGAGAGCCTGGTGGAACAGCGGAACGGTCTGAGCAAGGTCAATGATGTGAACGTCATTGCGGACGCCGAAGATGTACTGACCCATACGCGGGTTCCAGCGGTGCTTCTGGTGACCGAAGTGCACGCCAGCTTCCAGCAACTGACGCATGTTGATATCGGGCAAAGCCATGGCCCTGTGTCTCCTGATTTTCCGGTTTAACCTCCGCAAGAGAATGTGGGCCGGAGGATTTTGTCCGTCGGCCACCGGATGGAACCCGATAAGCTCGGTTTCCGCCCCTTGCGTGTGGAATGCGCGCCTTATAGTTGGGAAGAATTGTTATTTCAAGGTCCATGCATCTGTTTTCTGCACGGAAAACGCCATACCGGTTCGGCAGCTGTTCCGGCAAAAGCAGCCCTGCGCAGATGCAGACAAAGGCGAAGAATTATCTCAGCCGAATATCAATTGCCCTCGATCACGGCCCTTGCTTCGGCATAACAGGATTTGCTGATGCTCGCCGAACGCGCGTAGAGACAGGCCAGAACCCGGTCAAGGCCGGCACTGACGCCGCTACACTGGGACCTGATATCACTCCCGCAAACCTTTTGAAGCGCAACCTTTTTATCACTAGCCTGAATACTGCTCAGGCTTTCCGGGAGCATTTTTTTGAACATGCTGCTGCTTGTTACTTTTGCAAGTTCCGGCTTGCAGGCTCCCGATATCTGATTTCCATGAGCAAATAGGCAGGCCGACACGCGGCCACGGCCCTCCTCAACACCTTTGCATAGCGTCTCAACGTCGACCTTGCACGCTGTCATGAGTGAACTTGCACGAGAGCCGTCAGTAGATACCAGCAAAAAGCTGACTGAAAGCACACCAAAAACACTCGCCATTCCCTGAAGACGGCACATTTGTTCAAGCCTCGGCTAAAACCCAGATGAATGCCTTATTATACCGGACAACCTATCGTAACGGAAGTTTATGTCGGTCATTGGTTGTTTCAATCAAAACAAAAGCTCAGAGGGACTCTGATTTACATGATCGCGATCCCCGCCCCCATCAAGGACAAAACCACCTGCCTTTTCACGGTTGTTCGAATCAGTTTTAGTTCCGGGCAATCATCCACACACAACAAGAAGATAACGCATTGACCACCAATGGCATAAACCACCTCGGCCTCACAGTTTTGGACCTTGAGCAGACAACCGGTTTTTTACCGGCTGCCTCGGCTGGTCCCTGCTCGCCCGAGACGACAATTATCCCCGCACCACCGTCTCCGACGGTACATGCCGATTGACGCTCTGGCAGGCGGACCGCTCAAAACCGGCAATACCATTCGATCGAAAGACCCAGATCGGCCTTCATCATCTCGCACTGGAAGTCGGGACAGAAGCGGAACTCAACGCTTCGGCGGCAAGGATCCGGGAGTGGCCGGGTGTCACAATCGAGTTTGAACCGGAACCGCTCGCCGGCGGCCCGCGCAAGCACATGATGTTTGCCGAGCCCGGCGGAATAAGGCTGGAGCTGATCTGGACCGGAACTGCGTAGAAACACCAGCGCGGCCCCGCCTGCGCCCTGCAAAAAGCACTGACCTTGCCGGCGCAATCGCTCTGAACCGGCCGCCCCGGTTCAGGCCATTTGAACGTCCGTGATGCCCGGCACGGCTTTCAGGGCACTGGCGATTTCGGGTGAAAGCCGGAAACGCCCGGGAAGCTTGACCTCCACCTCGCGCGCACCGTTTTCCAAGAGAACCACGACCGTGACCTCGCCCTCCCCGCGCACTCTCAAGTGGCGCGCAAGACTTTCAACCGGCCGTTCGTCGCGCAAGAACACCCGCATGCTTTTTTGAACCCGCGCCAGAGCGGTTTCGATCGGGTCGACCTGCTCGATCCGGATCGACGGTTCGTCATCGCGCATATCGGCCCCGACCAGCAGGGTGACAGACCGCCCGGGCTCCAGAACATCACGGAACTGTTCGAGCTTCTCCTTGAAAAGCAGCCCTTCATACTGGCCGGTCGCATCGGAGAACCGCACGATCCCCATTCGCGAACCAGTCCGGGTCTTGCGTTCCTGCTTGGAAATAACGGTTCCGGCAAGACGCCCTGCAGACGCCCCCTTCTTGACCGCCTCGGCAAATTTCGACCAGGGCTGAACCCGCATCTTCTCCAGAAGCGCGCTGTATTCATCCAGCGGATGGGCGGAGAGATAAAAGCCGATCGCCGCATGTTCGCGGTTGAGTTTCTCCTCCGCGCTCCAGAGCGGAACCTCGGGAAGCTGCAAGGTTTCTTCGCCGCCAGCACTGAACATGTCGTTCTGACCGATGGTGGCATTCTCATGCGTACGCTGCGCAAGTCCCATGATCCGGTCGAGACCTTCGAGCACCCGCGCGCGGCTGGGCTCAAGCTCGTCGAAAGCACCGGCGCACACCAGATTTTCCAGGGTGCGCTTGTTCAGGAATTTGGGTGAAATGCGGCGGCCGAAGTCACCAAGGTCCCTGAACGGCCGGTCGCCGCGCACCTCGACAATATGCTCAACCGCCTGCTCGCCGACCCCCTTGATCGCCCCCATTGCGTAGAGGATCTTGCCGTCTGCCACATCGAAATAGACCTGCCCGCGGTTGATTGAGGGCGGCTGGATCTCGATCCCCATCCGGCGGGCTTCCTGGCGGAAATCGCCGAGCTTGTCGGTGTTGCCAAGGTCAAGCGTCATGGAGGCTGCCATGAACTCGACCGGGTGGTTCGCCTTCAGCCAGGCGGTGTGATAGGACACCAGCGCATAAGCGGCAGCGTGGGACTTGTTGAAGCCGTAATTGGCGAATTTCGCAACAAGATCAAAGATCGTCCCGGCTTGGTCCTTCTTGATCCCGCGCTCGACCGCGCCATCAACAAAGCGGGCGCGCTGGATCTCCATTTCCGCAGCGATCTTCTTGCCCATTGCGCGGCGCAGAAGGTCCGCTTCGCCGAGCGAATAGCCGGACAGGACCTGCGCGATCTGCATCACCTGCTCCTGATAGACGATGATGCCGTTCGTCTCCATCAGGATCGGTTCCAGCAAGGGATGCAGGCAGTCCGGCTCCTGCTCGCCATGCTTGACCGCATTGTAGACCGGGATGTTTTCCATCGGGCCGGGCCGGTAGAGCGCCACCAGCGCAATGATGTCCTCGAACCGGTCGGGCTTCATCCCGGCGATCGCCCGGCGCATGCCCTGACTTTCCAGCTGGAACACGCCGAAGGTCTCGCCCCCCGCCAGAAGCTGGTAGGTCCGTTCGTCGTCGATCGGCAGACCGGCAACATCGACCTTGATGCCGTGCCGCTCGATCAGCTTCACCGCCGTGTCGATAACGGTCAGGGTCTTGAGGCCGAGAAAGTCGAATTTGACCAGCCCGGCGTCCTCGACCATTTTCATGTTGAACTGCGCAACCGGCATGTCGGAACGCGGGTCGCGGTAAAGCGGTACCAGCTGCTCAAGCGGCCGGTCGCCGATCACCACGCCGGCCGCGTGGGTCGAGGCATGGCGGTAGAGCCCTTCAAGCTTCTGCGCCATGTTCAAGAGCTTGTCGACGATCTCCTCATCGCGTGCCGCTTCCCGCAAACGCGGCTCATCCTCGATTGCCTGGCCGAGTGTGACCGGATTGGCAGGGTTGGCCGGGACCAGCTTGCAGAGCCGGTCGACCTGGCCATAGGGCATCTGCAACACCCGGCCGACGTCGCGCAACACGGCACGGGCCTGCAACGATCCGAAGGTGATGATCTGGGCGACCTGCTGGCGGCCGTATTTCTCCTGAACGTAGCGGATCACCTCCTCGCGCCGGGTCTGGCAGAAATCGATATCGAAATCCGGCATCGAGACACGCTCGGGATTGAGGAAGCGCTCGAACAGGAGCGAAAACCGCATCGGGTCAAGATCGGTGATGGTGAGCGCCCAGGCAACCAGCGACCCGGCCCCCGATCCGCGGCCCGGCCCGACCGGAATGTCTTCCGCCTTGGCCCACTTGATGAAGTCGGCAACGATCAGGAAGTAACCGGGAAACTTCATCCGCTCGATGATACCGGTCTCATAGTCGAGCCGGTCCCAGTAGTCCTTTTCCTCAAGCCCCGGCGCAAGGCCGTGCGCGTCAAGGCGGGCCTGAAGGCCGTCACGCGCCTGCCGCTTGAGTTCCTCGGCCTCCGCCTGTTCCGCTTCTTCCGGATCGGCATCCGCACCGGCAAAGCGCGGCAGGATCGGCGCCCGCTTCAAGGGCCGGAACGAACACCGCTGCGCAATCTCGAGCGTTGCCTCCAGCGCCTCCGGCAGATCGGCGAAAAGCTCGGCCATTTCGGCGCGCGACTTGAAATAATGCTCCGGGGTCAGGCGGCGGCGGTCGGCTTCGATGATGACCCGGCCCTCGGAAATGCAGATCAGGGCATCATGGGCCTCATAATCGCCGCGGGCGGGGAAAAAGGCCTCGTTGGTGGCAACGACCGGGAGATCCAGACCATAGGCCAGATCAAGCAAGGCAGCCTCGGTCTTGCGCTCTTCCTCCATGCCATGACGCTGGATCTCGACATAACAACGGCCGGGAAACGCTTCCGCCAGCCGGGCAAGCCGCGCCCGGGCCTTGTGCTTTTGCCCGGCAAGCAACGCCTGTCCGACCGGACCGAGGCTGCCGCCGGTCAAAACGATGACACCTTCCGCCTTCTCGCACAGATAGTCGAGGCTGACATGCGGGCGCAGACCGGTGTCCGTGTCCAGAAACGCCCGTGAACTCAGTTCCATCAGGTTTTCATAGCCGTGCTCGTTCATCGCGAGCACAACCAGATCGGACAGTCCGTCTCCGCCGCGGCGGTCCTCGACCCCGTCCTTGAAGGCAACCGTCAGCTGGCAGCCGGTGATCGGCTGGATGCCCGCGCCCCACGCCTTTCCGGAAAACTCCTGGGCACCAAACAGATTGCCCGTATCGGTGATGGCCAACGCCGGCTGGTCATCGGCCTTTGCAAGATCAAGCAGCTTCTTGATCGGCAACGCGCCTTCCAGAAGCGACAGGGCCGAATGAACCCGCAAATGCACGAACCCGGGCGCTTTTGAAATCGCCACCTGCTCGGCACCGGTTGCAGACTGCTCACCGGTGCGTGTGATTGCTTCGCTCATGACATGGACCGCCTTTGTCTGTTGCCGCCCAATGAACCGATTTGCCCCCGGCCTGTCGAGCCGGAACGCCGGTTTTCACCAGCTTCAACAGGCGCCGGACAACCGGCCTCGATCAGCCGCTCCCCGACGCCGCCCTAGTCAGGGAGCAGCAAGCAGCACATCCCCCCACACCGCAAGGGTTGCCACAAAACTGATCAGCGAACCGAAAGCTGCAAAGTCGCGCGCAAAATGGATCATGTCCCCCTCCGACGTAGCGTCATCAACTCACAAGAGGAAGTTTGTTCTATTTTTGTTCTCTTTGCAATTCGTTTTTGTTCCGCTCAAACTCCGCTCTTCCAAGAGGGTTACCAAATCGTTGTTTTTGGTTTGTTCCACCGTGCCAGCTGGAGCGGCATTTTTAGATATGCAACCCGAAGGCCGCGTCAGATGGGCTTGACCAACGGCGCGATGCGGCCGTCCTGCAGGGTGATGGCCCGGTCCATGCGGCTGGCCAGTTCCAGATTGTGGGTCGCAAACAGAGTTGCCACGCCCGAGGCGCGCACAAGCGCGGACAGGGCCTCAAACACGTAGTTGGCCGTGTTCGGATCGAGATTTCCGGTCGGCTCGTCGAGCAACAGGATCCGCGGCGCATTCGCGACCGCCCGGGCAACCGCCACGCGTTGCTGCTCGCCGCCCGACAGTTCCGAAGGCCGGTGGTTCGCCCTTGCCCCCATGCGCATGTAGTCAAGCAACTCATGTGCCCGCTCGGCTGCAACCTTTTTCGGCAGGCCCCGGATCATTTGCGGCATCATGATGTTTTCAAGGGCCGTGAATTCCGGCAGCAAATGGTGAAACTGATAGACAAATCCGACGTCGTTCCGCCGGATCGCCGTGCGCGCATCGTCATCCAGATCCGAACAGTTCTGCCCGCCAATGTAAACATCGCCGCTGTCTGGATGTTCCAGCAGTCCGGCAATGTGCAGGAGTGTCGATTTGCCCGTGCCCGAGGGGGCGACCAGCGCAACCATTTCGCCGGCTGCGAGGGAAAAATCGGCGCCGGTCAGGATATCGAGTGCGCTTGCGCCTTCGCTGAAGGTCCGGGTGATGCCGGACAGGGCAAGTGCAGGAACCGCCGCACCATCGGGCATGGGTTGCTGGTTCATGGGACGTCCCTATTCGTATCTGAGGGCTTCAACCGGATCGAGCCGCGCAGCGCGCCACGCCGGGTAAAGGGTTGCCAGGAGCGACAGCACCAGCGCCATCACCAGAACCGTGATGGTCTCGCCGCTATCGATCTCGGCCGGCAACTTGGACAGGAAGTAAAGCGTCGGGTCAAACAGCTGGGTCGATGTCAACCAGGAAACGAACTGGCGGATGCTCTCGATGTTGAGACATACCAGAAGCCCGAGCAGGAAGCCTGCAATCGTGCCGACACAGCCGATACTTGCCCCGGTGATCAGGAAGATCCGCATGATCGAGCCACGGGTCGCGCCCATGGTTCTGAGGATCGCGATGTCCCGCCCCTTGTCCTTCACCAGCATGATCAGGCCGGAAATGATGTTGAGTGCGGCAACCAGAACAATGAGCGTCAGGATAATGAACATGACATTGCGCTCGACTTCCAGAGCCGAGAAGAAGGTCACATTGCGCTGCCTCCAGTCGGTTACGAAAGCTGGCCGGTCTGCCGCCTCCTCTACCGCCGTTTTCATCAGGCCGACCTTGTCGGGATCCATCACATAGACTTCGATCCCGGTCGCCCTGCCGTCCATGTTGAAATAGCCCTGCGCTTCTGCAAGGGGCAGGAACAGGAAGGTGCTGTCATATTCACTCATGCCGATCTCGAAGATCGCACTCACCGGATAACTCTTCAGCCGCGGCGTCACCCCCATCGGCGTGACATTGCCCTTCGGCGAGATCAGCGTGATGTTGTCGCCAACCGTCACACCGAGTTGCTGGGCCATGCGCGAGCCAATGGCAATGCCCTCGCTCTCGTCAAACCCGTCCAGTGTGCCAAGACGGACATTTTCGGAAATCAGCGGAATGCGGCGGATATCGCTTTCGTGCAAGCCGCGAACCAACCCGCCGAGGCTGCCGCCCGGGCCGGAGACAAGCGCCTGCCCCTCGACAAAGGGGATCGCGCTGACGACTTCGGGAACATGTTCGAGCCGCCCGGCTACCGGATCATAGTCGGTCAGGGCAGTGTCCACGGGCTGGACCAGCATATGGCCATTGATCCCGAGGATTTTACCGAGCAATTCGGTCCGGAACCCGTTCATCACCGCCATCACGATGATCAGGGTCGCAACCCCGAGCATGATCCCGGCAAAGGAGAACCCCGCAATGACCGAAATGAAGGTTTCCTTGCGCCGGGACCGCAGATACCGCCCGGCGATCATCCATTCGAAAGCGGCAAAGGGACGGGTGGGCGCACCACCCTGCCCGTCCGGTTCGGTTTCAGCTTTCGTCGACTGGTTCATGTCCTATCCGCTCAAACGCCCTGCCCCGAATATCCGAATCCCGCATAGAGGATCGGCGAGCCGGATTACGGCGTCAATGCCGCAACCAGCTTGTTCAGCGTCGCTTCCGGGGACAGCATTTCCTTTTCGCCCGTGGCCCGGTTCTTGACCTCGAGAACACCGTCTTTCAGCCCGCGCGGACCGGCAACAACCTGATAGGGTAAGCCGATCAGGTCCATGGTCGCAAACTTCGCGCCCGCACGGCCGTCCGTATCGTCATAAAGCACATCAAGTCCGGCAGCGCTCAGCTTGGCATACATGTCCTCGCAGGCGGAATTGGTCATCTCGTCGCCCTGCTTCAGGTTGATCAGCCCGACATGGAACGGGGCAACAGATGCCGGCCAGATAATGCCGTCGTCATCGTGATGGGCCTCGATCAGGGCACCAAGAAGGCGGGACACGCCGATCCCGTAGGACCCCATGTGCACCGGCACTTCCGTGCCCTCGGAGGTGGCGACCTTCGCATTCATGGCCTCGGAATATTTCGTTCCGAAATAGAAGATGTGACCAACCTCGATTCCGCGCGCCGAGACGCGCTCGGCCTCCGGCACGGCATTGAAGGCCTCGGCATCGTGCATTTCATCGGTCGCCGCATAGGGCGCGGTCCAGGCCGTGACGATGTCCGACAGGTCGGAAGAGAAATCCGTGTCTTCGGCCGGGGTCGGCAAGGCGAGCATGGCCTTGTCGAGAAACACCTCGCTTTCGCCGGTGGAGGCCAGAATGATGAATTCGTGGCTCATGTCGCCGCCGATCGGTCCTGTATCCGCCTTCATCGGGATCGCCTTGAGACCCAGCCGGTCAAAGGTGCGCAGATAAGAGACGAACATCCGGTTATAGGCGTGGCGGGCGGATTCCTTGTCAAGATCGAAGGAATAGCCATCCTTCATCAGGAATTCGCGTCCGCGCATCACGCCGAAACGCGGGCGGACCTCATCGCGGAATTTCCACTGGATGTGGTAGAGATTGAGCGGCAGATCCTTGTAGGACCGGACAGACGAGCGGAAGATGTCGGTGACCATTTCCTCGTTGGTCGGACCAAACAGCATGTCGCGTTCGTGGCGATCGGTGATGCGCAGCATTTCCTTGCCATAGGCATCATAGCGCCCGCTTTCGCGCCAAAGATCGGCCGGCTGGATGGTCGGCATCAGCAGCTGGACAGCGCCTGCACGTGCCTGTTCTTCCTCGACAATCCGCTCGACTTTCCTGAGCACCTTGAGCCCCAACGGCAGCCAGGAATAGATCCCCGCAGATTGCTGTCGAATCATGCCGGCCCGCAACATCAGGCGGTGTGACACGATCTCCGCCTCTTTGGGCGTTTCCTTCAAAATGGGCAGGAAATATCGGGACAGGCGCATTCAGGTGTCTCTTGTTTTTCGTGAATGTCTTCGGAGGCGCAGTGAAAGCGCATGCGCCCTCGAAACACAAGCCCCTAGCGTGCAACGCGGCATTTTTTCCGTCATTTTCCGGCAGTGGGCAGATAGTCTCCCGATTTCAGGATCATAAGACGGCAAAAGATAGAGGGTGATTTTCATGCCGCAAATTCGCCCGTTTTTATGGCAAGCACAAAAATTATGCTGACTGCGACATTAAGGTGACAAGGCCGTAAGCTTCATATATGTTCCGTTTTCATAAGAAAAAGGGCGATTGTCATATTTGACATGACCTTACACAGACATCGCGGTCTGAGTCTTGGGAGGAAGAACCTGCTGGCGCACCTTCGTGGTCTGCAGCCGACGCAAAAAAGCAAAAACAGCTTCAAGCGTATCGCAGGGGATTAGACGCGGAACTTCAAAAGGCAGAGCGCAAGCTCTGCCTTTTTCTTTTTCGCAGCCATGTTCGGTATACGTCGCGGATTGGGGGCCGCAGCCCATATTCTATGGTTGAGTGCGATGGGAACTCGGCCCCGGGATCGGCAGATCGTCGAGGGTGAGGCCGGACTGACGCACGAACAAGTAACCTGCAAAAACCAGCGCAGCCACGATCGTGGTGATCACGAACACCTTGAGAAACTGGGGCCGTTCCGGCGCTCCCGGTTCGGAACCGGGCAACACCTCGCCCGCCTCCGCCTGGGTCCGGCGAAACCCGAAAGGCAGGACCGCAAACAGAACGATCCACCAGATCATGAAAAAAACCGCTAGTCCGTAAACGACCGACATCAGATCCTACGCTTGTTCCAATTCCGTGAGGGTTCCGAGAAAATCCTTTGGGTGCAGGAACAGAACCGGCTTGCCATGCGCACCGATCTTCGGTTCACCATCCCCTAGCACACGCGCGCCTTCCGCCTTCAGCTTGTCGCGCGCCGCGATAATGTCCTCGACCTCATAGCAGACGTGATGAATCCCGCCGGACGGGTTCTTTTCGAGAAACTTCGCAATCGGCGAATTTTCCCCGAGCGGCTCCAGAAGCTCGATCTTCGTGTTCGGCAGGGTGATGAACACCGTGCTGACACCATGGTCCGGCTGCGCTTCCTTTGCCGACACACTTGCGCCGAGCGTGTCCCGGTACACAGCAGCCGCCGCTTCAATGTCAGAAACCGCAATCGCGACGTGATTCAAACGTCCAATCATGTAACAACTCCTCCCCGATCAGGGGCAAGCCGCAGTCATACACGGCTTACCAGAACTTTACAGAGCGTCTTTTTGCCCCAGACCGCCAGGATCGACGAACGCCCGGCCCGGCGGGCGGCTTCGGCCATCAGATCAAGGTCCTTGCGGCGGGCCTTCGGAACACTGGTGAGCGCATCCTGAACGGCCGCGCGCACGATGTCTTCCATCGGCTCCCCGTCATCGTCGCAATCCGGAACACCCATCAGGGCGATCTGCGGACTGTCGGCCATGTTGCCGCCCCGGTCCAGTGCCAGAGAAATCACGGCACACCCGGCATAGGACAGCTTCTTGCGCTCCTTGACGCCGGTGACTTCCGGATCATCCAGAATGTCCCCGTCCTTGACCCAGATCCCGAATGGCGCCTCGCCGACGATCCCCGCCGACCCGGAGGTCAAACGGATCACATCCCCGTCGCCGCCTACCACGACCTCGCGCACTCCTTGAGACTTGGCAAACTCTGCATGTGCTGCAAGATGCATGGGTTCTCCGTGCACGGGAACCACGACTTTCGGATTGATCAGTTTGTAGAGTTGCTCCAGTTCGCCGCGGCGCGGGTGGCCGGACACATGCACCAGCGCATCCCGGTCGGTAATGATCTCTACGCCGGTCTTGGCGAGATTGTTCATCACGTTGATGACCGCCTTCTCATTTCCCGGAATTGTCCGCGAAGAAAAGATCACCGTGTCGCCTTTGGAAAGCCCGATATTGCGATGGTCTCCAGCCGCAATCCGTGCCAGCGCGGCCCGATCCTCACCCTGCGATCCGGTACAGAGCAAAACGGCCTTTTCCCGAGGGAGGTAACCAAAGGCCTCTTCGTCATGAAACGGCGGCAGGCCGTCGAGATAACCAAGCTCGCCAGCCACCTCGATAACCCGATGCATCGACCGGCCGACCACGACGACATCGCGCTCGGCAGCAGCTGCTGCTTCCGCGATGGCCCGGATACGCGCCACATTCGAGGCGAAGGTCGTCACCGCAATGCGGTGCTTGCAATCCTTCATCACCTTCTTGAGTTCGGCCCCGACATCGGCTTCGCTCGGGCTGGTGCCATCGCGTACCGCATTGGTCGAGTCGCAGACGAGGGCCATCACGCCCTCCTGCCCCAACTCGCCGAGGCGTTTCATGTCGATCGGCAAACCGACGCCGGGTGTCGGATCGATCTTCCAGTCGCCGGTATGGAGCACCATGCCCGCACGTGTGCGGATCGCCAGCGCACAGGGCTCGGGGATCGAGTGGGCCATGGCGACCACCTCGATATCGAACGGCCCGATATCAAGCCGCTGTCCCTGCTTGATGACCGTGACCGGCACCTCGTCAACACCGGGTTCGTTCTCGATCTTGGTTTCCAGCATCGCCGCCGTAAACGGGGTTGCGTAGACCGGAACCTTCAGGAACGGCCACAGATGCATGATTCCGCCGTAGTGGTCCTCATGGGCATGGGTGATGACCATGCCGACAATCCGGTCCCGCACTTCTTCCAGAAACTGGATATCGGGCAAGACCAGATCGATCCCCGGCAGGTCCGGTCCGGCAAAGCTTACCCCGCAATCGACCATCAGCCAGGACCGGTCGTCGTCCGGACCGATGCCGTAAAGCGCCAGGTTCATTCCGATTTCGCCCACCCCGCCCAGGGGCAGGAAGACAAGGTCGTTGGCCAATGCCATACTCAACAGCTCCACATAATCACGGAGTTCCGGGCGAGCCCTTGTGCTCAAAGCCCAGCAGGAAGACGTCACCCGCGTAGATGGTCTCCCGTACTCCAGTCTCAAGTTCCAGTACCAGATAACCTCGGTTATCGAGATCGACAAAAGTCCCGGTCACCTCCCGGGTGCCCTTGACGGTAATGCGCTTGCCGAGGTGAGCGGCACGATTCAACCAGGCCTTCCGGACTGCCTCAAACCCGTCCGGCTGCGCCCATTGTTCCAGCCGCTCCGACATTTCGCGCCGCAAACAGTCAAACACCTGATCGGCACTCACCCGGTAGCCGAGCGCCCTCAAGTCGACACAAGGATAAAGCCCCCCTTGAGGATGGGAGACGCAATTCACCCCTATGCCCAGAACGACGGCCAAGCGGCCATCCGGGAGTGTTTCGGCTTCCAGAAGAATGCCGGAAAGCTTTGCCCCCTCGACCAGAAGGTCATTGGGCCACTTGAGCCGGGCAAGGCCGAATGTTCCAGCCGCCTTGTCAATCGCATCGGCAAGGGCCACGGCTGCCACCAGCGGCAGTTCCGCAATCCGCTCCCTTGGCTGAGGATCAACCAGCAGAAAACTGGCAAACATGTTGCCAACCGGCGATGTCCAGTTCCGGCCCAAACGCCCGCGCCCGGCGGTTTGTTCATCAGCCCGGATCCACAAACCGCCCCGATCCCCGGCCCGGGCCCGCGCGAAGGCAAGTGTATTGGTCGACGAAACCGAGCTGTGCCTTTCAATGCGAAGACCCGGCGCTGGTGGCGCCGGGTTTTCAGTCTTTTGATCATTCATGTTGCGTGAAGGGCCGGTCAAAATCAGAACAGTGAAACCGCCGCCGCACTTGCCGCCTCCACAAGGGGAGCAGGCATGAACGTGAAGAATGTGACGATCAGACCGGACAGGCCGAGTACCACCTTCAATTCCATCGGCATCCGCTCAAAGGCTTCCGCAGGCTCGTCAAAGAACATGATCTTGATGATCCGCAGATAGTAGTAGGCACTGATGACAGACGCCAGAACCCCGATCACGACAAGAGCATAGAGCCCGGACTCGACTGCGGCCGCAAACACGAACCACTTGCCGAAGAACCCGATGAACGGCGGAATGCCTGCAAGCGACCACAGAAGAATCGCAAGAGTGATCGCCATCGGCAGGTTCGTGCGCGACAGGCCTGAAAGCTCGTTGATCTCCTCGACCATGCCGTCCTTGCGGCGCATCGACAAAATGCAGGAGAACACGCCGAGTGTCGTTGCCAGATAGGCTGCCATGTAGAACACGACACCCTCAACGCCAGCCTGGGTGCCAGCGGCGAGACCGACAAGCGCATAGCCCATATGGCCGATGGAGGAATAGGCCATCAGACGCTTGATGTTTGTCTGCCCGATGGCGGCAAATGCCCCGAGCAGCATGGACGCAAGCGCCACGAACACGATGATCTGTTGCCAATCGGCGGTGACCGGTTCAAACGCATCGATGATGATACGGATGGTCATGCCCATGGCAGCAACCTTCGGCGCTGCCGCGAAGAAGGCAGTCACCGGTGTCGGCGCCCCTTCATAGACATCCGGTGTCCACATGTGGAACGGCACGGCCGAAATCTTGAAGGCGAGGCCCGCAAGAATGAAGGTCAGGCCGATGATCAATCCGAGAGATGCACCCTCCTGAACCAGAGCGGCGGTGATCCCTTCGAAGCTGATTTGTGCGGTGAAGCCGTAGGTCAGCGACATGCCGTAGAGCAGCATCCCCGACGACAACGCTCCGAGCACGAAGTACTTCAAGCCCGCTTCGGTCGAACGCACGCTGTCACGATTGATCGCCGCAATCACGTACAGCGCAAGGCTCTGCAATTCCAGGCCCAGATAGAGCGCGATCATGTCGTTCGCCGACAACATCAGCATCATGCCAACCGTCGCCAGGACAATCAGAACCGGATACTCGAACTTGTCGAAGTTCTGCGACTTCGCATAGGCCCACGACATGGCAATCGCGAAGAACGATCCGATCAGCACCAGCTGCTTCATGAAATAGGCAAACTGGTCCAGCACGAAGGAACCGCCGAAGGTGGTCCCCATTTTCGCGCCAAAAGGCATTACAAACAGGGCCGTTGCCGCGATCAGGCCCATCGACATTCCGTTGACCAGAAAGCTGACGCGCGGACCGCCAAAGGCGCCAACCATCAAAAGGACCATCGCACCGACGGCCAGAACCAACTCTGGCAGGACCGGCAGGAGATCAGGCAATTGGGTCATTTCTGACATAGCTCTTGTCTCGTCCTTTTACGATCAGTGCGGGCCGGCGATATGCGCAGGGTTGATGTCTGCGGCATTCAGGGCGGCGTTATAGTCTACAATCAGGTTGGTCACGGAAGCCTGTGTCACATCCAGCAATGCCATCGGGTAGAAGCCAAAGAAGATTGTCAGGACCACCAAGGGGATCAGGATCATCTTCTCCCGCCTGTCAAGATCGAGAATGTTCTTCAGGCTTTCCTTGGTCAGCGCGCCGAACACGATCCGCCGGTACATGTAGAGCGAGTACACGGCTGACAGGATCACGCCCGTGGTTGCCAGCAGCGCGACCCAGGTATTGACCTGGAAGGCTCCCAGCAGGGTCAGGAACTCGCCGACAAAGGCACTTGTTCCCGGCAGACCCGCATTTGCCATGATGAAAATCAGGAAGATGACAGCGTATTTGGGCATCCGGTTCACAAGGCCGCCATAGGCCTCGATCTCACGGGTATGCATCCGGTCGTAAATGACGCCGATGCAAAGGAACAGTGCAGCGGCAACAATACCGTGCGACAGCATCGCAAAGATCGCGCCCTGAACACCCGGCTCCGTTGCGGTGAAAATCCCCATCGTCCCGTAGCCCATGTGGGCAATCGACGAATAGGCCACCAGCTTCTTGGAATCTTCCTGAACGAAGGCACAGAGCGATGCATAGACAATTGCCACCAGCGACAGGGCAAAGATCAGCGGCGCAAAATAGTCCGATGCGATCGGGAACATCGGAATGTTGAACCGGAGGAACCCGTAGCCGCCAAGCTTCAGAAGGATTGCCGCCAGAACCACCGACCCCGCCGTCGGCGCTTCAACGTGCGCATCCGGCAGCCAGGTGTGGACCGGCCACATCGGCATCTTCACGGCAAAGCTTGCGAAGAAGGCAAGGAACAACCAAGTCTGCATGCTTGCCGGGAAATTGTGTCCCAAAAGCTCCGGAATATCCGTGGTCCCTGCCTGCCAGTAGATCGCCATGATGGCAACAAGCATGAGCACGGAGCCAAGCAGCGTGTAGAGGAAGAACTTGTAGGACGCATAGACCCGGTTCTTGCCGCCCCAGACCCCGATGATCAGGAACATCGGCACAAGACCGGCTTCAAAGAAGATGTAGAACAAAACCAGATCCAGCGCGCAGAACGTGCCGATCATCATGGTTTCCAGAACGAGGAACGCGACCATGTACTCGCGGACCCGCTTCTGGACGTTCCAGGATGCCAGAATGCAGAACGGCATCAGGAAAGTGGTCAGGATCACAAACAGGATCGAGATCCCGTCAACCCCCATCTGGTAACGGATCGTGTCCCCCAGCCAAGGCGTGTCCTCGAAGAACTGGAAGCCCGGATTATTATAGTCAAAGGCAAACCAGATGGTCAGTGACAACAGGAACGTAAAGGTCGTCGTCACCAGAGCAAGCCAGCGCATCTGGTTGCGGGCCTTCTCATCGTCCCCATTGACGATGAGGATGAACAGCACCCCGACGAGCGGCAGGAACGTCGTCAGGCTCAGGATTGGGAAGTCTAGCATTAGTGAGTCACTCCAGTGCCTGCGCCCGTGAACATCGACCAGGTGATCAGGATCGCAACACCGATCAGCATCGCGAATGCGTAGTGATAGAGATATCCCGTCTGCAGCTTGATCACCCGGGCCGTGACGGTCCGCGTCAGCGCGACCGCTCCGTGCGGGCCCAGCCCGTCAATGACCTTGTGATCCATAACCTTCCAGAGCTTGTGCGACAGCCAATAGCAGGGACGCACGAACAGGAAGTCATAGAGTTCGTCGAAATACCACTTGTTCAGCAGGAACTGATAGAGGCCTTGATGGCGCTCGGCGAGGCGTTTCGGCGTCTCGGGCGAGCGGATGTAGAAGTACCATGCGGTCACAAGACCGACTGCCATGGCAACGAACGGCGAGACCTTGACCCACTTCGGCACGTCATGCATCGCGTGCAGAATGTGGTTCTCCTCACCGAGGAACAGTGCACCCTTCCAGAAGGCATCGTGACCCGAGCCGTAGAAGTCGTTGTAGAACACCATACCGGCCAGAACCGCACCTATGGAGAGGATGAACAGCGGAATGGTCATGACCCAGGGCGATTCATGTACGTGCTTCATGACATCGACAGGCGCGCGCGGCTTGCCGTGGAAGGTCATGAATGTCAGACGCCAGGAGTAGAACGAGGTCAAGGCAGCTGCGGCGACCGTCAGCCAGAAGCCGTAAAGGGCCATGGCATGCGGATGATCACCACCGGCTGCTGCATAGGCCGCCTCGATGATCGCATCCTTGGACACGAACCCGGCAAACCCGATATGGGTCAGCGGAATGCCCACGCCGGTGAGTGCCAGCGTACCGATCATCATCGTCCAGTAGGTGATCGGGATGTGCTTGCGCAGGCCGCCCATCTTGCGCATGTCCTGCTCGTCGGACACGGCATGGATCACCGAACCCGCACACAGGAACAAGAGTGCCTTGAAGAAGGCGTGCGTGAAGAGATGGAAGATCGCGATCGAATAGGCCCCTACCCCGATGGCCACAAACATGTAGCCGAGCTGGGAACAGGTTGAATACGCAATCACCCGCTTGATATCGTTCTGGACCAGACCGATCGTGGCAGCAAAGAACGCTGTCGTTGCACCGAAGAAGGTCACCACCAGAAGTGCTGTATGCGAATACTCGAAAAGCGGAGACAGGCGCGCCACCATGAACACCCCTGCCGTCACCATGGTCGCGGCGTGAATGAGTGCGGAGACCGGGGTCGGGCCTTCCATCGCGTCCGGCAGCCAGGTGTGCAGCAGGAACTGGGCCGACTTGCCCATCGCGCCCATGAACAGAAGCAGACACACAACCGTCAGGGCCGTCGAAGCGTCCAGATGGGCGCCGAGGAACGTCATGGCCTCGCCCTCAGCCCCGGCAACCGCACCGGCATTGGCGAAGATCGTGCTGAAGTCGATGGTGTTGAACAGATAGAACACGCCGAAGATGCCAAGCGCAAACCCGAAGTCACCGACACGGTTGACAACAAACGCCTTCATGGCCGCCGCATTGGCAGATGGCTTCTTGTACCAGAACCCGATCAGCAAATAGGACGCAAGGCCGACACCTTCCCAGCCGAAGAACATCTGAAGCAGGTTGTCGGAGGTCACCAGCGACAACATCGCAAAGGTGAAGAGCGACAGGTAGGCAAAGAAGCGCGGACGGTGCGGGTCATGATGCATGTATCCGATCGAATAGACATGCACCAATGCCGAAACCGTGTTGACCACGATCAGCATGACCACGGTCAGCGTATCCACCCGGATCGACCAGCTGACATCAAGCGCGCCGGCCGAAATCCAGCGAAGGATCTGGATCTGGTAGAGCCCGGTATCCCCGTAGGCCACCGTGAAAAACGCGATCCATGACAGCAGGGCGGCCAGGATGACAAGGCCGCTTGTTATGTATTCGGAGGCTTTTGAGCCAATCACCCGGCCAAACAGGCCGGCGATCAGGAACCCGATCGCAGGAAGGAACAGAATGGCTGTATACATGAGGTGTTCCTAGCCTTTCATCATGTTGACGTCTTCCACGGCAATGGAACCGCGGTTCCGGTGGAAGACCACCAGGATGGCAAGCCCGATGGCCGCCTCTGCAGCCGCCACCGTCAGGACCAGCAGGGTGAAGATCTGACCCATTAGGTCGCCGAGAAATGATGAAAAGGCGACAAAATTGATGTTGACGGCGAGCAGCAGGAGCTCCACCGACATCAGGATGACAATCACGTTTTTCCTGTTCAGGAAGATCCCGAAGATCCCGATCGTGAACAGGATCGCCGCGACCGACAGGTAGTGCGACAGACCGATTTCCATGGGCGCCTCGCCGTGCTCCCCTCACTTTTCCCAACCGGCAAGCAGCGCGGAGGTTTCGCTGCAAGCCAGATTATCGATACGCGCTTTTTTCAAGCGCTCTTTAAATTCCCTTGCCGGATTCGACCTTGCGAACCTCGATGGCAGTTTCCCTCGTCCGGGCGACCTGATCGGCCACGTTCTGGCGCCGCACGTTTTCCTTGTGACGCAAGGTCAGGACAATCGCACCAATCATGGCAACCAGCAGGATCAGGCCGGCAACCTGGAAGAAGAAGACATACTTTGTGTAAAGCACGTGGCCGATGGCCTGGATGTTGTTTGCCTGATCAAGCGGCGGCATGGGCTGTGATCCGTGCTGAACAATCTCCGGTGCAATCACCCAGGCGCCCAGTCCAAGCAGCAGCTCGACCAGCAGGATGATGCCGACCAGCGCGCCGACCGGCAGATACTGCAAGAAGCCCTGGCGCAATTCGACGAAGTCCACATCCAGCATCATCACCACGAACAGGAACAACACCGCGACCGCGCCGACATAGACGACAATCAGGAGCAGCCCCAGATACTCGGCTCCGAGCAGAATGAACAGTCCGGCCGAGTTCACGAACGCGAGGATCAGAAACAGAACCGAATGAACCGGGTTGCGGGCCGCAATCACCATAAAGGCGGAAGCAACGGTTACCCCGGCGAAGAGGTAGAAAAAGAGGGCGCTCAGGATCATTGAACAGACCTGCCTGTCGTCTGGCCGGAACCGGCCGTAAGAACGGCCCGCCCAAGCCGGTTTGCAGAGCGGACCAGATTGATTTGCGTCATGCTCCTACCGGTAAGGAGCGTCCATTTCAATATTGCGGGCGATTTCGCGTTCCCAGCGATCTCCGTTCGCAAGCAGCTTTTCCTTGTTGTAGTAAAGCTCTTCGCGCGTTTCGGTCGCGAACTCGAAATTCGGCCCTTCGACAATGGCGTCCACCGGGCAGGCTTCCTGACAGAAACCGCAGTAAATGCATTTGACCATGTCGATGTCATAACGGGTGGTGCGCCGCGTGCCGTCATTCCGGCGCGGGCCTGCTTCGATCGTGATCGCCTGCGCCGGGCAAATCGCCTCGCAAAGCTTGCAGGCAATGCAGCGCTCTTCCCCGTTCGGGTAACGCCGCAGGGCGTGCTCACCGCGGAACCGCGGGCTCACCGGCCCTTTTTCGAACGGGTAGTTCACCGTCGGCTTCGGCTTGAAAAAATAGCGCATGGCGAGAAAGAACGCCGATACGAATTCCTTCAAGAACAGCGATTTGGCAGCTTGATCAAGTCCCATCGCCTTGTTGCCTTCCTTCTCCGCTCAACCGGTCAGCGCGCTGCCGGCCCAATATCCGATGATCGGAAACCCGACCATCCCAATCCCATAAACCAGCCCCCTGAGGAGGGCCCCATGTCTGGCGGCAAACCCACCGTCGCCGCCCGCTTCCCTGTTTTTCATCTCGGTGGCCTGGATGAGACCCTTGAGGATCTTCGCATCAAGCCAGCCGATATACAGCCCGACTGCAGCTCCAATCAGGCCGGTCATCGAGACACTCACCCTTTTGGCGCCCAGTCCATCACCTGCAGCACGACGGCAACGACAACGACCATTCCGAGCGACAGCGGCAGAAACACCTTCCAGCCAAGACGCATCAGCTGATCATAACGGTACCGCGGCACCATCGCCTTCACCATGGCGAACATGAAGAACACGAGTAAGGACTTCAACAGGAACCAGACGACACCCGGCACCCATGTGAAAGGTGCAAAATCGAATGGCGGCAGCCATCCACCCATGAACAGGATCGTCATCAGGGCGCACATCAGTGCAATGGCAACATACTCGCCGAGCATGAACATCATGTACGGGGTGGAGCCGTATTCCACCATGAAGCCCGCGACAAGCTCGGATTCCGCTTCCGCCATATCAAACGGTGGACGGTTGGTTTCCGCCAGCGCCGAGATGAAGAAGATCACGAACATCGGGAACAGCGGCAGCCAGTACCAGTTCAGGATCGACAACCACGGCACGCCGAGCAGGTTTGCCAGACCGGTCTGCTGCGAGTCCACGATGCCGGTGAGGTTCAACGTTCCCGCACACAGCAGGACGGTGACGATCACAAAGCCGATCGAGACTTCATAAGATACCATCTGAGCTGCCGAGCGCAGCGCCGACAGGAACGGATACTTCGAGTTCGACGCCCAACCGCCCATGATGATGCCGTACACACCAAGCGATGACAGCGCGAAGATGTAAAGGATACCGACATTGATGTCGGCGATCACCCATCCTTGTGCGACGGGAACCACGGCCCAGGCCGACAGCGACAGCAGCACCGACACCAGCGGTGCGAGCAGGAACATGGTCTTGTTGGACCCGTCCGGGATCACCGGCTCTTTCAGCGCGAACTTCAAAAGGTCGGCAAAACTCTGCAAGAGACCCCAGGGGCCAACCACGTTCGGACCACGCCGGATCTGAACGGCAGCCCAGATCTTGCGATCCGCGTAAAGCACATAAGCAATAATGACCAGGAGGCAGACCAGCAAAACCACGCTCTGGAGCACCATCCAGAGAAACGGAAAGCCATAGGTCGTCATAAAGTCTGACATTACGTTCCCCTGCCCTTATTCGGCTGCTTCTGCAGCGCGCGACTTGGCCAGGGCGGAACATTCCGCCATGGTTGCCGAAGCGCGTGCGATCGGGTTGGTCATGTAAAAATCACGGATCGGATTGGCAAAGGCCGCAGCTTCCATGTTGCCGGCATCCTTTGCCAGCGCCTGCACCTGGTCTGCCGAACCGGCTTCAATGGCGTCAATGGACAACATGTGCGGATGGGCGTCGGCCAGTTCGCTGCGCAGTTGCGCGAGCGAGTCAAACGGCAAGGCCTTGCCCAACGCTCCGGACAGAGCCCGCAGGATCGCCCAGTCTTCACGTGCATCCCCCGGAGGGAAGCCGGCACGTTCGGCCAGCTGAAGCCGGCCCTCGGTGTTCACGTAGAAACCGGATTTCTCGGTGTAGGCAGCTCCGGGCAGGATCACATCGGCACGGTGTGCACCGCGATCGCCGTGGGTGCCCATGTAAATCACAAAAGCCGAACCGAACGCGTCCATGTCGAGTTCATCGGCACCGAGCAGGAAGACCGCATCCAGATCACCCTTTTCAGTAGCCCCCTGCATACCGGCAACATCAAGGCCACCTTCGCCCGGGACAAAACCGATATCGAGCCCGCCAACACGGCTGGCAGCCGTGTGCAGGACGGCCAGACCGTTCCAGTCATCGCTGACAGCACCCACCGTTTCGGCAAGCTTTGCAGCATTGGCGAGGATCGACCCGCCATCAACACGCGCCAGAGCCCCCTGCCCGACGATGATCAGCGGACGCTTCGCGGCCTTCAGTACGTCAGCGAAGCTGTTCTTGCCCGCAATCACATCGGCCAGCGTTTCCGGCCCCGCCCCAAGATACCGGGCGTCATATGTCAGGTCAGCATTCTCGCCGATCAGACCAACCTTGACCTTGCCGGTCCGCCATGCCTTGCGGATGCGCGCATTGAGCACGGCCGCTTCGTGGCGCGGGTTGGAGCCGATGATCAGAACAGCATCGGCATCCTCGATGCCTTCGATGGTCGGATTGAAGATATAGCTTGCACGGCCCTTGGCCGGATCAAGCCGCGCACCGTCCTGGCGGCAATCGATATTCGCAGATCCAAGTGCTTCGAAAAGCTTCTTGAGCGCGAACATTTCCTCAACGCTTGCCAGATCCCCGGCGATCGCGCCGAGCCGGGCACCGTCCAGCTTGCCGATTCGCTCGGAGATGATCTGGAACGCTTCGGTCCAGGACACCGGCTGCAGCTTGCCGTCTTTACTGGCATAGGGCCGGTCGAGGCGCTGGGTCTTCAGACCGTCCCAAATGTAACGGGACTTGTCGGAAAGCCATTCCTCGTTCACGGCTTCGTTCAGCCGTGGCATCACGCGCATGACTTCCTTGCCGCGGGTGTCGACCCGGATTGCCGACCCGACCGCATCCATCACGTCGACGCTTTCGGTCTTGGTCAGTTCCCACGGACGGGCATGGAACGCATAAGGCTTGTGGGTCAGCGCGCCGACCGGACACAGGTCGACCGCATTGCCCTGAAGCTCGGACGACAGGGCCGCTTCCAGATAAGTGGTGATTTCCGCGTCTTCACCGCGGCCGACCAACCCCATTTCCGAGACGCCTGCGACTTCCGTCGTGAACCGGACACAGCGCGTGCAATGGATGCAGCGGGTCATGATCGTCTTGACCAGCGGACCGATCTGCTTGTTTTCGACAGCCCGCTTGTTTTCCGCGAAACGGGACCCATCTACACCATAGGCCATCGCCTGGTCCTGGAGGTCACATTCCCCGCCCTGATCGCAAATCGGGCAGTCGAGCGGGTGGTTGATGAGCAAGAACTCCATCACCCCTTCACGCGCCTTCTTGACCATCGGGCTCTTGGTTTCGACCACCGGCGGCTCGCCATTCGGTCCCGGACGCAGGTCCCGTACCGACATGGCGCAGGATGCGGTCGGCTTGGGCGGTCCGCCCTTGACCTCGACCAGACACATGCGGCAGTTGCCCGCAATCGACAGACGGTCGTGGTAACAGAACCGCGGGACTTCCGCGCCAGCCTCTTCACAGGCCTGCAGCAGGGTGTAATCCGCCGGGACCTCTACCTCTTTGCCGTCAATGATGAGCTTCGTCATCGGCTGCTCTCCAAATCCCGTGGCGCCTTATTCCGCAGCAACCAGCGTCGCCGCCGGTGCTTTCGGTTTGGCGATGTAATCATCGATGCGCTGTTCGATCACCGGGCGGAAATTCCGGATCAGACCCTGGATCGGCCATGCAGCCGCATCCCCGAGCGCGCAGATGGTATGGCCTTCAACCTGCTTGGTCACATTGAACAGCATGTCGATTTCCTCGCGCGAGGACTGGCCCTTGACCATCCGCTCCATCACGCGCCACATCCAGCCGGTGCCTTCCCGGCAGGGCGTGCACTGGCCACAGCTCTCGTGCTTGTAGAAATAGCTGATCCGGGCAATCGCCTTGATGATGTCGGTGGACTTGTCCATGACGATCACGGCCGCAGTTCCAAGCGCAGAGCCCTTCTCCTTCAACCCGTCGAAGTCCATCGGCGCATCCTTGATCTCGTCGGCCGTCACGCAAGGCACGGACGAACCACCCGGGATCACAGCCAGAAGATTGTCCCAACCACCGCGGATCCCACCGCAGTGCTTGTCGATCAACTCGGAAAACGGCATTCCGAGCTCTTCTTCGAAGGTCGCCGGCTGATTGACGTGACCTGACACACAAAACAGCTTGGAGCCGGTGTTGTTCGGGCGGCCCAACGAGGAGAACCAAGCACCGCCCCGACGCAGAATGGTCGGTGCGACAGCAATGGATTCCACATTGTTCACGGTCGTCGGGCAGCCATACAAGCCGACATTGGCCGGGAACGGCGGCTTCAGCCGCGGCTGACCCTTGCGACCCTCAAGGCTTTCCAGCAGCGCGGTTTCCTCGCCACAGATATAAGCCCCTGCCCCATGATGGACGTAGATGTCGAAATCGTAGCCGTTCTTGTTGTTCTTGCCGATCAAACCGGCGTCATAAGCCTGATCGATCGCGGCCTGCAGGCGCTCGCGTTCGCGGATGAACTCACCGCGCACATAGATGTAAGCCGCAACAGCGTTCATCGCAAAACCGGCGACCAGACAGCCTTCGACCAGCGTATGCGGGTCATGGCGCAGGATTTCGCGGTCCTTACAGGTGCCGGGCTCGGATTCATCGGCATTAACCACCAGATACGCCGGGCGGCCATCGGATTCCTTCGGCATGAACGACCATTTCAGGCCGGTCGGGAAGCCCGCACCGCCCCGGCCGCGCAAGCCAGATTCCTTCATTTCACCGATGATCCAGTCGCGCCCCTTTTCGAGCAGCGCCTTGGTACCATCCCAGTGGCCACGGTTTTTCGCGCCTTCAAGACCCCAGTCGTGAAGACCGTAGATATTCGTGAAGATCCTGTCCTGATCTTTCAGCATGTCTTCTCCTAACTGTCGCTCTTGTCGGACGCCTTTCCGGCTTCCGATGGTTTGGAGAATTCTGTCTCGCCGCCATTGGCAAGCGTTTTGGCCTGCTCGACCCAGCCGTCGCGCTCGATCCGCCCCTTGAACTTCAGGTTCTCGTCGACCCAGGCGATTTCTGATTCGCTCCAGGACGCGATCTGATCGAAATGGAACACTCCCAACTCGTTCAGGGTTGCCTCAAGCTTCGGGCCTACGCCTTTGAGCTTCTTGAGGTCATCCGACTTGCCGCCTCGGGCAGCTTCCAAAAGCTCGGGCTGCGCGCCTTCGGCGGAAACAGCAGAAAGCTCGGGCTTGGCCTTGGATGCCGGTGCGGGTTCTGCAGGCTTTTTGGCGGCCTGTTCAACCTTTTTTTCGACCGGGGCAGGAGCCGCCCCCGCCTGCTTGGCCGCAAATGCGGCCTTGACCCGGGCAACAGCCTCTTCGGCTGGCACTGGCACACCGTCATAATCGTTGCCGCCTGCATTGATTGCCGGACCTGCAAAAGCATGAGAAGCCTTTTCAGCGCCATCAACAATGTGCGGCACCGGATCAGCGCCCTTGGTCGCGTCCTTTACATCGGTGAGGCTGGTCTGCCCACCCTCGGCCATGGCAAAACGCCGGCCATTTTGCGGGCCAGGCGTTACTTCGCGGCCCGCTTCAATGTCATCGAGAAGCGTGTTGAAAGTTACTTCGGTCAGATCTTCATAGGTGTCCTTGAAAATCTGGACCATCGGAGCGTTCACACAGGCGCCGAGGCACTCAACTTCTTCCCAAGAGAACATGCCGTCATCCGACAGTTCGTGCATGTGCTTGGCAATGCGGCTCTTGCAGACATTGATCAGGTCGCCAGCGCCGCGCAGCATGCAAGGCGTCGTGCCGCAAACCTGAATATGCGCCTTCTTGCCGACCGGCTGCAGCTGGAACATGGTGTAGAAAGTCGCAACCTCCAGAACGCGGATATGCGGCATGTCGAGCAAGTCCGCGACACAGCGGATTGCCGGCTCGCTGACCCAGCCTTCATTCTGTTCCTGCGCCCGCCACAACAGCGGAATGACAGCAGAGGCCTGACGTCCTGCCGGGTACCGGTCAATCAGCTTTTTCGCCCATGCCAGGTTTTCCGGCGTGAACGCGAAGCTCTCAGGTTGTTCCGCGGCAAGTCTGCGAACCGCCATGGTGTAATCCCCGTCTTGTTGCAAAACCCGGCCACACGAAGCAGCCCGGGCTCAAAAAGGGTGAAGCCGGATTACCGGTCGACCTCACCAAACACAATATCCATCGACCCGAGCACAGCAGAGCAATCCGCAAGCATGTGGCCGTTACACATGAAGTCCAGCGCCTGAAGATGCGCAAAGCCCGGAGCCTTGATCTTGCAGCGATACGGCTTGTTGGTGCCGTCGGACACCAGATAGACGCCGAATTCACCCTTGGGCGCCTCGACAGCCGCATACACTTCGCCTTCCGGAACGTGGTAACCTTCCGTGTAGAGCTTGAAGTGGTGGATCAAAGCTTCCATCGACCGCTTCATTTCACCGCGCTTCGGCGGGACAATCTTGCCGTCGATTGACGATACCGGACCGGTTTCCACCGTCAGTTTTTCAAGGCACTGCTTCATGATCCGCACCGATTGGCGCATCTCTTCCATGCGGATCAGATAGCGGTCGTAGCAATCGCCGTTCTTGCCGATCGGAATATCGAAGTCCAGTTCGGAATAGCACTCGTAAGGCTGCGACTTGCGCAGGTCCCACGGAGCGCCGGAGCCACGCACCATCACGCCGGAAAAGCCATAAGCCCATGCATCGTCCAGATCGACCACGCCAATATCAACATTCCGCTGCTTGAAGATGCGGTTGTCGGTCAGGAGGCCCTCAATGTCGTCCAGCGTCTGCAGGAACGGGTCACAGAAGTTCCAGATATCGTCGAGCAGGTCGCGCGGCAGGTCCTGATGGACCCCGCCCGGACGAACGTATGCGGCGTGCATCCGCGCGCCACAAGCCCGTTCGTAGAAAACCATGAGCTCTTCACGCGGCTCGAAGCCCCACAGCGGCGGCGTCAACGCACCAACGTCCATGGCCTGAGTGGTCACGTTCAGAAGATGCGACAGCAAACGGCCAATCTCAGAAAACAGAACCCGGATCAGCTGTCCGCGCTTGGGCACCTCGACACCGACAAGACGCTCGACCGCAAGAGCAAACGCATGCTCCTGGTTCATCGGCGCCACATAGTCCAACCGGTCGAAGTAAGGAACGGCCTGCAGATAGGTCTTGTGCTCGATCAGCTTTTCGGTGCCGCGATGAAGTAGGCCGATATGGGGATCAACACGGGTGATCACCTCACCATCCAGCTCCAGCACAAGGCGCAACACGCCGTGCGCGGCCGGGTGCTGCGGACCGAAGTTGATGTTAAAATTTCGAACTTGAGCCTCAGCCATTTTGAGGTTCCTGCTTTGCTGCATAAAATGCGAAGACTTCCGGGCCAGTCATCCGTTGCGTCTTGTTCGCAAAGGCATAATTGGCCGGCTGTTCATCCACGAAGATTTCGCTCGTCAGCGCGAACCGGGCCGGATCGTCGAAAGCTTGCGCCGACATCGAGGCGTGCGATCCGTCCTGTAGCCGCCATGCGAGTGTCGACCCGCAGGACTTGCAAAACACGCGCTCACCATAGGCGGAAGACTTGTAGACACTCAAAGCCGCTTCACTCTCGAACTCGACGTGCGGCCCGCACGCGACAGCCATGAGAACCCCACCGGTCCACTTGCGGCACATCTCGCAGTGACACACCTGCATGGTCTGATCGACAGGAACCGCGGTAAACCGCACATCCCCGCAAAGGCATCCACCAGATAGCCGCTCACCCATCTCCGCACCCACCTTAATTCGTGGTTGCCTTTTCGTCGCCCGGAAGCACGTAGTCCGTACCTTCCCAAGGAGACAAAAAGTCAAAATTGCGGAATTCCTGATTGAGCTGGACCGGCTGGTAAACCACCCGCTTCTTTTCGTCGTCGTAGCGAACTTCGACATAGCCCGTCAGCGGGAAGTCCTTGCGCAACGGAAACCCGTCAAAACCGTAGTCGGTCAGGATGCGGCGCAGATCCGGATGACCGGAGAACAGAACGCCGTACATGTCATAGGCTTCACGTTCAAACCAGGCAGCTCCCGGAAACAGCGGCGTGATCGACGCAACCGGCGTGTTGTCGTCCGCTGCCAGCTTCACGCGGATCCGCTGGTTCTGCATGGGGGACAGGAAATGATACACCACATCGAAGCGCTTTTCGCGCGCCGGCCAGTCCACACCGCAAATATCCGTCAGGTTGACGAATTTGCAGGAGCTATTGTCGCGCAGATACCGTACCACATCCAGAATGTCGGACGCCGCAACACTCAGCGTCAACTCGCCATAATCGACGGTCCAGGACAGAAGGGACTCGCCAAGCCCTAATTCAATATGCTCAGCCAGTTCCTTGAGCGTCTCGTCCATGTTCCTCTGACCTCACTCCTCAGGAGCCTCTTGAGTTCTGGCGGACCGTTCCGCCAGGCATCATTTTTCAAAACTCGCGCTTAGCGCTCAATCGTTCCGGTCCGCCGGATCTTTTTTTGCAGCAACAGCACGCCATAAAGCAGCGCTTCAGCTGTCGGCGGGCATCCGGGCACGTAGATATCAACAGGCACAACCCGATCACAACCACGAACCACGGAGTAGGAATAGTGGTAATAACCACCGCCATTGGCGCAGGACCCCATCGAGATGACATACCGCGGCTCGGGCATCTGGTCATAGACCTTGCGCAGAGCCGGTGCCATCTTGTTTGTCAGCGTGCCCGCGACAATCATGACATCGGACTGGCGCGGAGAGGCGCGTGGTGCAAATCCGAACCGCTCGGCATCATAGCGCGGCATGGACATCTGCATCATTTCGACCGCGCAGCAGGCCAGACCGAATGTCATCCACATGAGCGAGCCGGTGCGCGCCCACTGGATCAGATTGTCGGTCGATGTGACCAGGAACCCCTTGTCGGCAAGCTCGTCATTGACTTCCAGAAAGAACGGGTCGTCCGCTCCGACCGGCTTGCCGGTATTGGGGTCGATAACGCCCTTGGGCTTGTCGGCAATCAGAGTGCCGGATGTATTGGTCAATCCCATTCCAACGCTCCTTTTTTCCATTCGTAAATAAAGCCGATGGTCAAGACGCCCAGGAAGATCATCATCGACCAGAAACCGAACCAGCCGAGGTCGCCGAAAGTCGCTGCCCAGGGAAACAGGAAGGCAACTTCAAGGTCAAAGATGATGAACAGGATCGAAACCAGATAAAACCGCACGTCAAACTTCATGCGCGCGTCGTCAAATGCGTTGAAACCGCACTCATACGCGGAGAGTTTCTCCGGATCCGGATTCTTGTGGGCGATCATAAACGGCGAGATGAGCAGGGCCAAGCCGATCACCAGCGAAATGCCGATGAACACGACGATCGGGGCATATTCCCGCAGAAGCTCTTCCATGTGTTTCGCGTCCTTGCATATCGATCGGATCGGGAGGTGATCCGGTGCCGGAGCTGCAACGGCCAAGTCGTCTTACAGCGCGCCGTGGCAAGCCCTGTCGGATTTATAAAAACCAACATGCGAGCGCACGCTTAGCTCACGACCCCGTGCAACGCAAGACCCCTCGCCTGCCAAACCATTGCCACAGTTGTTAATGCACAACAGGCATCACCCCTGACCCGTGCAATACTGCGTATTTTAGAGCACTTGTAAAACTATGCACAGGGCGAGGACCAATTCGCCGCAGCCGTAGAGTTCAATCCCAGCAGCGAAGAATCAAGCCCTTACAGCACAAGGCCGATATAAACCGCAGGGCATTTACCGCATTTCAGTCAAAAATGCGGACCACCGGCAGATTGAATGGGAGATTTCAAACAAGAAAAGGCGTCCGTGAATGGCGCGAGTGACGGGGCTCGAACCCGCGA
>NZ_SMMF01000613.1:0-2541 GCF_009711355.1 Roseibium sp. RKSG952
AGGAAGGGGTTTGCCGCGCTTCTGGATCAGGTTCTCCGCCGGATAGGCGGCTCTGAAGCAACGGAACGTGCGCCAAGTGTTTGAGTTGTCGTTCGCCGCCGCACAGGCGGCTCTAAAGTCTAAACTGAAGTTAATTTATTGCGCTTTGCGCGGATTCAAGTCAGCATCTTGAAATCAGAAATGAAAAACGCCCCTTCTTGATTTGGCGATCGACGGGAGCGTTTTTCGATTACTTATGAATGAGACGAGGATGACAAATTGCGCTGAAAAGCGCAAGCAAATTCAGTATCACGTGCCATCCAGCATGTCGTAGGTAATGCGCAGCTTACCGTTCGAAATGTGTGTTGGCGCATAGCGCTCAGCCGTCGCTACGATGATGTGCAAAATGTCGCTGATTGCCTTTGAAAACTCGTCGTCAGTCTCGAAGTTCGCGCGATAGTGATCGTCTACAGCGTTAAGTTCGATTACACATTGAAAATCTACGCCCGAGTAATGCATCCGCATTGTCGCAATGCCGTTGAAGCGATCAATCCGGGCGTTGCTGACATATTCAAGTTTCCGTTCGCGAAAGCGGACACCAACGCCTTTTTCATTCTCTTCGGGGATAAATTCGACACCAGCAGCAAACATGCAGTCTCCAATGGAGCGGAGATTGTTTTTCATTGGCTGTCGTGTACTGGATTCAAAATCTGCAACGGTGGCGCGGGATACCACAGCATTTGCTGCAAGCTGATCCTGGGTCCAATTCAGCAGACTACGGGCGGCGCGGCATTGGGCAGCGGTGATGTGCATGTCGACTCCTTTGATGCGCGACTGCAATCATCATGCGTAATATCGCGCATTTTGTCAAACATCGTATTTTTTGCGCTACATTTTTTCCTTGGCTGTGATACCGATGGACTATCGGTCGTCTCAATTCTGGTTACTGCCTTTTTCCTCTTTGCATTGACTTCCGGATCGTTCGTGAAATCCGTTCGCCGCTGGGGATTGCGCGGGCTTTCCGGGTTCGCGATGTCGTAAAGTTCTTCGATTACGACCGACGGCAACGCCCGAAGGGCATGTGTACTTTTCTTCCTAGGGGACGGCGAAAGGTTCTTCAGCTGTAAGCCGAGGCGGACCAGTGATGCGTGAGCTGACACGACCCAGGCGTTATCTTTTTCAACACCGATGCCGAGCTGCATGACGTCGAACAAGAACCGATTAGCGCTGTTCCAACGCTGTGACGTGTCGATGCCGTATTGAATGGAACGATTGCGTTCTTCGTTGAAGAACCCGGAAGCGACACCTTCAATCAGCGGGACGTCCAATTCGAACAAAAGACGGTCGAGGCAGTCATCGCCAATTTGGCGTTCGGCAGATCGGTAAAGGGCATCGATCGCGGACAGATGCTTTCTCAATGTTCCGGATTGCAGATCCGCTCCGAAATGCGACGCCCAGACGGTGGCCCAATATCGAGGGAGACCCGTTTCATCGTTCAGGCAAACGATGTCCGTGAGACGAGCCGAGAGGTCTCTGGTTTTGAGGGCACTCACTGTCATGACCGGAATCATGAGACATGGCACCATTGTGTTCAAGTTCAAACTTTGATGGGTATTTGGTGCACGGAAAACGGCCGGCATGCATTGGATCATGCACCACCCGTCAAACCTTGAGGCATGCGCAGAAGTTTTGTTATGGAATATAATTCAATCTGCTTTTAGTAGTATGCCCTCCTAGTGAAACGCGATGGAAGTTTGGAGCGCATTTCTTGTCCTGGCCCCAATGGAAAATTCCATACTACGATTGTTGAGTTTTAATACATATTTCGATATTAATTTTAAGGATCACGTAATTTCATTATTCTGACGAGTATATATTACAGAGATGGCAACAAGGTACGTTAGTGAAAGAGAATTCGCAAAATTGGTGCAAGCTGCAATGGCTATCGATGTACCGGGAGACAGCGAAAGTGACAAAGTCAAAGCCGAACGCCAATTGCGTAGATTAAAACGTCGAATGGTTTGGCGCTCGAAGAAAAGTAGACGTCGAACGCATCATCCCAACATGAAATATACTCTGTGAAAATCAACAGCGAGAATAAATAAATGGGTTTATTAAAAGTATTATATGGAATACAGTCTCTTTGGAAACGGGTCTCTCGTTGCGCCGCGGGCAGTCTGCGATAACAGCCTTAGCTAACAAATGATCCGTTTCCTTCCTTCCTTCCTTCCTTCCTTCCTTCCTTTTCTTGATCTGATGAATATTCGAAAATCGGATCCAAATCGATTTTGCTGGTTTGGGTCCATTCGTCACTGCTCCCCGCGCTGAGGAACGAGGCTTCCTGCTTCAATGGCTACGACCAATCCCCCGAGAGGGATTGGTCGTACTGCTGCCTCTGCGCGAGCTGCTCAACTCCCCAAGGCAAAGCGGGCGATGTCGCCTTCGACGAGACGCTCGGCTTCGCTTTCCGCCTGACGGCGGGGATATTTTTAGAACCCTGGAAGAAGGTCTTGCACTGTGCTCGTCGATGGCTCTTAACGTCTTCCCCGCCCTGAAGGACGG
>NZ_SMMF01000011.1:0-206 GCF_009711355.1 Roseibium sp. RKSG952
AAAAGCGAAATCTTGTGCGTTTGGCCGGTGTATTGATCGGACTGGCCGGAGGCGGGCTTTTTGCTGCCGGAACAGGCGGTTTTAGCACCGGGGCAGCCCCTTGGCTTGTCAGCGCCCTGGCAATCCCGGTATTTATTAGTCTCGGCAATGTGTACCGGACACTTCGGTGGCCGCCAGGCACCAAGCCTCTACTCCTGAGCACTGGC
>NZ_SMMF01000272.1:0-480 GCF_009711355.1 Roseibium sp. RKSG952
GGCGTTATGAGTTTCATGCGTTAGCCCTGATACTTCCCGCGGTCGAGACTTCGGGCTCCAAGACCTTTAGCGACGCCCCTCGTTGATCCAGCTCGTGTACGAGATTGAGAACATCTCGAGTCGATCTTCCGAGACGGTCAAGGCGCAGAACAACCAGTTCATCGCCGGCTTGCAAAAACTGCATAATTGTATCGAGTTCAGATCTTCCTGCTCGTGTAGCGCCGGAACCTGTTTCCGATCGAATGATCTCATAGCCTGCCGACGTCAAACGGTCGATTTGAATTTCCAGGTCTTGGTCGGCGGTACTTACGCGGGCATAGCCTATGCGAGCCATATCGATACTGTAACATTAGGGTGGTTTGTGAAGTATAGTGTCACATTTTATGCAAAAATAAGTCTTTTGTTACATTTTGACGTGTCGCAAATCAATGCTTCTTTGGGGTGCACCCTAATGTTACTGCGAAAATGGCGGTTCAGTGC
>NZ_SMMF01000772.1:0-8497 GCF_009711355.1 Roseibium sp. RKSG952
CAGGTCCGACTTCGTCAACAGGCTGTTATGACTGACAAATAAAGTCAGCCTTCTAGGCAATGACCGCAAGAAACTTGCGATCTCGCCTCAGCCATTTTCAGCCTGCTTCCAGAGAGGCTTGACAGAATTTCCTTCATAGTCCGACGCGCATCAAGAACAAATGTGAAAATAAAATTCAAGACACCACTAGCCTTCTGATGCTGCGAATTTATAGTATTTCAGCCCGATAATAATTCTGGATTAAAGCAACTGTCCCCCTCTTGGCCAACATCACTTCTCAGCCGAACCGGCATACAACTGCTCATCTGGGTTCTTGCAACCCTTGGGGTCTGCCTTGTCCTGATTGAAGCCGTCGCACTCACCCCTGTGACAATTCTGTTCGTCTCTCTGGTTATCCCCGCCGGGTTGATGCTCAATGGGTCCTTGAGATTTCGCTTCCCGAGACTGGCCCAGATTTTCGCCATCGAGACTGGCTACATGGCCGTCGCTGCGACTGCTGTATTTGCAATCACAATCGATTCTCCATCGCTGAACAAGATCAGCGGTTACGGTTTCTTTTGTTTTTGTGTGTTGCAAACTACTGGTTTCATGATCGACAGTATCAGAAAAGGTTCAACACTTGGAGCCGTATCTACAGTGTTCAGCAGCATTGCAATGATTCTGTGGGGTGCAAGTGCGAGCCTGCATAGCGTTATGGCCTCTGACGGACGCTTTCTTATGTGGGGAGAGAATGCACCTCCCTACATTCAAGCCATCTATAGCCTTTGGGCAGTGCAGGTAATCGTTGAGATGCGGTCCCTGCCAAAGCTTACCGAAGCCAGCGCACATATTGTCTCTGTGTTGGTCGCACTCTTTTCCGGACAGTTCTTCTTTGCGCGCCTTCTCACCGCATCGCAAATCATCCTGCTGGATGCGTTACTTCACTACACAGACCCTGCGTTTCTTGGAAAAGAGACACTCACCGTAAGTGAAACAGAATTAGCCAGATTTCGCTCTTTTTATCGACGGTTTGGCGCTCCGCTGCTTTTTGGCCTGGTGACACTGCTGGCTGGCTTGTCGTCCTATGGCTCGCTTCAGCGCCTCAATATCATCTGATTACGGACTGTTTATCAAATCAAACAACTTGGCATATTTCACCGAGTAAACATACTTCAAGGCACCGAAACCTTCCAGCAAGTTGACTGTAACCGCCCTCTCATCAGCTTATGGATCAAAAAGACCTCTTGTTTCAGCTCACCCAATCCGGCACGCCCGGCCGCTAAGGTTAAGGCATTTTCCCTTGATACCGGGCACCACTTTACGCAAATCGACTGACCTGAAACAAAACTCCCTTGGCAAAAACAGAAGGAAAAATCATCCATCAATTAGAACGACTCTAACGATCCCGGCTCAAGCCCTTCTCCTCCAGCTCCCTCAGATAGCGCCCCCAATGTGTGTCTCGATCCAAGGCGAGCTCCTGGAAGTATGTCCAAGTGAAGATGCCAGAATGATGCATGTCGTCGAAATGGATGCGCACCGCGTAATTGCCGACGGGTTCGATCTTCATGATGCCGACATCGCGCTTGCCCGGAATGGTCTTTTTCTGCCCCGGCGCATGGCCTTGAACTTCTGCCGAGGGTGAACAGACACGCAGATATTCGGCAGAATACTCATGTGTTTGACCATCCGCAAAACTGACCAGGAGCGTCTTCTTGTCGGTTTTTAACCGGATTTCGGTCGGCCATGCGCCGGTTGCGTCTGTCATGTCTGCTTCCTCATGTAACGTCCTCGCAGACTTATGATTTTTTGCGAAACGCTTCAAGGCAAAGCACTTCACGGCATTTTCCTGTCTTTACAGGCCGGACTGTTTCCCCGGCGCATGAAATTGCCGGTAGGCCTCTGGCGCGGAATTTCGTGCCCATTTCATTGTTACCCCCCTTGGAGCCAAATCCTCAAAAATCCCGACAGGTACGGTTCCCGCGCTTGAAATCGCGGCACCTCATCATATTTATACGGTTATACGGACAAATTAGGAGTGAAGCCCATGCGCACTCGAAGTCTCTTGTTCACACCCGCAGACAAAATCGAACGGCTTTCCAGGGCCCGCGCGAGCGGGACCGACTGGATGGTCCTTGACCTCGAAGACGGTGTGGCACCAGTCCGGAAGGCCCCGGCAAGATCCGCTGTTCACCAGAATCTCGTTGAGGCCTCCCCTTCCGCCCTCGGCAGACTGGCCCTGCGAATCAACACGCTCCGGTCTCCAGAGGGGATCAGGGACGTGACCATGTTGCTCGATACGCCCGTCTGGCCGGCAATGCTCGTCCTGCCCAAGATCGAAAGCCCGGAGGAGGTTCTTCAAATCCGCACCCTCGCCGACGCACAGGGCAAGCATCCGTTGCTGTTGGTCTGCCTTGAAACAGCCATCGGGCTGGAACGGGCGGGAAACATCTTCCGCCAGGCAGGTCCGAAGATCCTGGCCGGTTACGGCTCCGCCGACCACATGGCGGAAGTTGGAGGCAGCATGAGCTCTCAGGCGCTTGCCTGGGGCCGCGGCCAAGTGCTCAACGCCGCCGGGTCTGCTGGAGTTCCGGCTCTGGACGGCGTCTGCCTGTCACTGAAAGATCGTGAAGCCGTTATGCGGGAAGCCCGCCTCGCCCTCGACATGGGGTTCTGCGGCAAGCTTGCGATCCATCCGGCGCAAATCGATCCCATCAACGCCGTGTTCACGCCAGCCAGCGCCGAAGTCGAACGCGCCCGCGCAATGGTCGATGCGTCACATGATCGAGGCGGCGGCGCATTTCTGTTCGCCGGCAAGATGGTCGATGCACCCGTCCTTGCACATGCCCAGCGCGTTTTGGCCAACAGTTCAAACGTCATCGACAACCAACAGGAGATTTGAAAATGGCCCGCCAATTACCCGGAATGACGCGCATCAATGATCAGCATTTCCGCGAAGATCCCGGTCTTTACTTCGAAGATTTCGAGCCGGGAGACATTTACGAACACTGGCCAGGCAGAACCATCACCGAAACCGACAACACTTGGTTCACCCTTTTGACGATGAACACGCATCCGCTTCATTTCGACACCAACTACGCAGCTGCATCAGAGTTCGGCAAACCGTTGGTCAACTCGACATTCACCCTCTCGCTCGTTGCGGGCATGTGTGTCAGTTCGACCAGCCAGAAAGCCATTGCCAATCTCGGTTTCGACGAGATCAAGATCCCGGCGCCGGTATATGCCGGAGACACGCTCTACGCCGAAACGAAGGTGATTTCCAAGCGCGAAAGCCGCTCGAGGCCAACAGCAGGCATCGTAACGGTCTGCCATTCCGGCAAGAACCAGTCCGGTGTCTATGTCATGCACATCACGCGCAGCTTCTTTGCCACCAAACGCGGCCATTCGGTCATTGACAAGATGCAGGCCGGGAGAGTTTGAGATGGACGCGCCCCTTGCCGGGCTTCGTGTGCTTGCTGTCGAGCAATATGGGGCCGGTCCGTTCGGCACCCAGCTCCTGTCCGACCTTGGTGCCGAAGTCATCAAAATCGAAAACCGCAACACCGGTGGCGACTATGCCCGTGCACTCGGTCCCTATTTCATCGGCGAAACAGGGAACGATGACGCAAGCCTCTTCTTCCAGTCGATCAACCGGAACAAAAAGAGCATTTCGCTCGACCTGAAGCACCCGGAAGGCCGGGCTGCCCTGCACAAGCTTGTGGCACAGGCCGACGCGGTCGCCAACAATCTGCGCGGCGATGTTCCAAAAGATCTGGGCCTGACCCATGATGCCCTGTCATCGTTCAACCCCAAAATCGTTTGCGCCCATTGTTCGGGCTATGGCCGAACCGGACCGCGAGCCAGCTGGCCCGGATATGACTATCTGATGCAGGCGAGAACCGGGTGTTTCAGCATGTCCGGTGAACCGGATACGCCGCCAGCCCGAATGGGCCTGTCGATGATCGACTTTCTGGGCGGGACCTACATGGCACTGGGCCTGCTGGCTGGCGTAATCGGCGCACGCTCCACCGGCAAGGGCCGCGATATCGACGTGACGCTGTTCGATGCGGCTCTCTCCAGCCTCTGCTATCTGGGAGCCTGGACACTCAATTCCGATTATGCCCCGGCACGGGTCAGGCGCTCCGCCCACCCTTCGCTGGTTCCCTGCCAGCTCTACCGGACCGCGGACGGCTGGATCTATATCATGTGCAACAAGGAGAAATTCTGGCCGATCCTGTGTGACTTGATCGGCTGTGGCGAACTCGCACGGGATCCGGAGTTTTCCAGCTTTGACAAGCGGCTTGCCCGGCGGGACGCATTGACGGAGATCCTGGACACGGCCCTGCAAGAACGCACAAGCGCGGATTGGCTGGAACGCCTTGACGGCAAGGTGCCTTGCGCTCCGATCAGGACACCACGCGAAGCCCTGACTGACCCGGAGCTTGCCGGATCCGGCCGGGTCGAAACCCTCGAACTTGCCGACGGCACGCCGTTTCAGCTGCTCTCCAGCCCGTTCCGGTCCGCCGGCCGCGCAGATCACCACGCCTGTCCGCCGCTGGGTGCGAACACAAGGACGGTGTTGCGCGCAGCCGGATTGTCAGACCCGGACATTGATCACCTTTTCGAGTGCGGAGCGATCTGAACACTTGCGGGCAAAAGCATTCAGCCTGGTCAATCGCGCCAAACCTTTGCTGCGGTTAGCCCGGCCTCTCGTCCGCCCGGTTCACGCCGCCGGACGGGTCACAACACTCGTTTTCATAATCGTATTAAGTCAATTATCGCCCTGCTCACTTTTGGCGAACAATCTCCAAACGCCTTGAACACGGCTGGACTTTCTGACACGGAGGGAGACCACCTGCACCAACCGGGAGCGATCTGACCGAATGCGATACGGCGCACCAAAATACAGCCTGATTGTCGACCAGCTCACCCGCCAGATTGAGGACGGGACCTATGCCGCCGGGACCAGCCTGCCGACGGAATCCCAGCTGATGCGGGCCTATTCGGTGAGCCGTCACACAGTGCGCAGCGCACTGCAGGTGCTGCGCACGCGCGGCCTGATCACATCGCGGCAGGGTTCCGGGTCAATCGTTGCCGAAACCGTTCCGGCCGCTCCTTTTGTCGAACGCATGTCCTCCATGGAGGAATTTGTTCTCATCACCCGAAACTCCCGGCGAAAGGTCCTTGGCTGGTCCAACATCGAGGTGGATGCAGTCCTGTCGCAAGAGCTGGGATTACAGACGGGCCGTCACCTGATCGAACTGCGCCTGTTGCGGCAACTGAAAACGGCAGAAGAGCAGACCATTGCATATGTCACCTGTTTCATGGACGCCCTGTTCCAACCAGTGATCACCAGCCTTGAGGATCAGGACCTTCCCGTTGCCACACTGCTGGAGCAACGCTTTGGGGCCGGAACCGGCATCGTGCGTCAGGAAGTGCGGGCAGCAGCACTTGACGCGGACGCCGCCCGGCACCTGAGCCAAAAGCCCGGAGATCCGGCTTTGGTCATTGAGCGTCACTATGCCGCCGACAGCGGAACTCCGGCGCATCTGGTGACACGGTCTGTCTGCCGGGCGGATATGGTGCGGGTCGAATCCGTCTACCGCGCGGCAGCTGCAGCGGCCCCGCCCGAATAACGCAAGCGCGACACGAGTGCCGCTGCCTGCCCTGCGATTTTGACAAGTCTTATGCGGCCGCCTGCTTGACTTTCTCATAGCCGTCGAGCGCTGCCTGCCGTGCAGAGGCGTGATCAACGATCGGTTCCGGATAGGTCTCGCCGAGCCGGATACCGGCCTTTTGCAAAGCTTTCTCCGGCGCATCGAACGGAGCAAAGAGATATGCAGTTTCAAGATCCTTGAGCTCCGGAACCCATTGCCTGATGTAGGTCCCTTCCGGATCGAACTTTTCGCCTTGCGTGATCGGGTTGAAGATCCGGAAATACGGGGCCGCGTCCGCGCCACTCCCCGTCACCCACTGCCAACTCGCCGCGTTATTGGCAATGTCCGCATCGACCAGCGTGTCCCAAAACCAGTCTTCCCCCTTTCGCCAATGCATGCGCAGATGCTTGACCAGAAAGCTTGCGACAACCATGCGCACACGATTGTGCATGTAACCCGTGTGCCAAAGCTCGCGCATCCCCGCATCGACAATCGGGTACCCTGTCAGGCCGCGCTGCCACGCACTCAAGTCGCTGTCGCTGTCGCGCCACGGGTAGGAATTGAAAGCCGGACGCCAGTTTTCATCAACAAGCTTGGGGAAATGGTAGAGCAGGTGATAGGAAAACTCCCGCCAGACCAGTTCCGACAGGAACTTGTCGCCATCCTTGGCAAGCGACGGGTCCCGATCGACCAGATGTTGCGTCGCCGCCCAGACCTGGCGGGGCGAAATTTCACCAAACCGCAAATGGGGCGACAGACGGGACACATTGGGCATGTCCGGCCGGTTGCGCTTGTCTCCATAGCCGGACAGACCGGTCTCAAAAAACGCCTCAAGGCGTGCCAACGCCCCCTCCTCTCCCGGCGACCAGAGACGCTCCCAACCAGCAGCCCAATCAGGTTTCATCGGCAGGAGCTCAAGATCGACCAGAGACAGGGCGGCATCATCCCGAACAATCTCCACCTCCACAGGCCGTTTGACCGGCACATCCACACCTTTGGCCTTGGCTGCGCGCCAGAACGGTGAATACACCTTGAACGGTCCGCCGGACTTCGTCTCCAGTTCCCAGGGTTCAAACAGCAGGCTGGCCTTGAAGCTTTGAACCTCGATCCCGGCATTTTTCAATGCGGATTTGATCGTGGTGTCGCGTTTCACCGCATGCGGATCATAGCTCCGGTTCCAGACCACACGCTTGATCCCGAATTTCTCAACCAGATCCATCAGGATCGTTTCCGGGTCGCCTCGATAGAGCGACAGGCCGCCCAGATCGCGGGACAAGGACGACAGGCTGTGATGCAACCACCATTTCGATGTGCCGCCCAACGGCCTTGCAGCGCTCCGTCCAACGTCGTCTTCCGCAATGAAAACCGGAAGCACGGCGCCGCTCTCCACAGCCGCAGAAAACGCCGGATTGTCGCTCAGGCGCAGGTCCTGCCGGAACCAGACGATGGTGCTCATGGGGCTGCAAAACTCCTTTTATTGAAACAACTTGCGGGGTCTACGGCGCTGGCCCGGCTGAGGATCACTTCCAATATTGTCCAAGGGCGTTTGCTGCAAAAGATACGCCGCTTTCCGTCTTGTCTTGATTTCTGAGTATATTACTCTCATTTTCCTGAAGCTAAGCAATTGACCGGACATTGGGCCATGAGCCGTTCCGGGACGAGGGAGTTGTTCATGACCGCAGGCCGCCAAACACCGCCGATGATCGATCCGTTCGGCCGGGCAGTCAGCTATTTGCGTGTCTCCGTCACCGACCGTTGCGACTTCCGCTGTGTCTATTGCATGGCCGAAGACATGACGTTCCTGCCCAAGCGCGAAGTCCTCTCGCTGGAAGAACTCGACCGGCTCTGCACCGCATTCATCGAAAAGGGCGTGCGCAAGTTACGGCTGACGGGCGGTGAACCTCTCGTGCGCAAGAACATCATGTCCCTGATCAGAAGCCTCGGGCGGCATCTCAAGACCGGCGCCCTGGAGGAACTGACCCTCACAACCAACGGCTCCCAGCTCGCCCGGTATGCCAACGAACTGCATGCCTGTGGAGTCCGCCGGATCAATGTCTCGATCGACACGCTGGACGACAAGAAATTCAAGGCGATTACCCGCTGGGGTGATCTCCACAAGGTGATGGACGGCATCCGGGCCGCAAAGGACGCCGGATTGCAGATCAAGGTCAACATGGTTGCGCTGAAAGGTGTCAACGAGCATGAAATCGGCACGATGCTGGAATGGTGTCACGCAAACGGCCATGACCTGACCCTGATCGAAACCATGCCGCTTGGCGAAATCGACGGCGACCGCACCGATCAATATCTTCCGCTGTCGATGGTCCGGGCCCGGCTTGCCGAAGCCTATACGCTTGAGGATATTCCCTACAAGACCGGTGGCCCTGCCCGCTATGTAGAGATCAAGGAAACCGGCGGACGTCTCGGTTTCATCACGCCGATGACCCATAACTTTTGCGAAAGCTGCAACCGGGTTCGCGTGACCTGCACGGGCCAGCTGTTCATGTGCCTCGGGCAGGACGACATGGCGGACCTGAGAGCTCCCTTGCGGGCCTCGGAAGGCAATGACCTGCTTTACGACGCGATCGACGAAGCCATCGGCCGCAAGCCGAAAGGCCATGATTTCGTGATCGACCGGCGGACCAAACAGCCGGCGGTGTCCCGGCACATGAGTGTCACCGGCGGGTAGAAATCCAGCGGGCGGGAATGCATGGGCATGATGGCGGCCCTGATCACAGTCTCGCCCCGTGGCAACCGTTCTCAGAAAGACCTCTGCATGTTGAAGTCACTCGATACATGCATAATTTGGCCATAGGTCGCATAAGTAGCGATGGCGCCATAAGGAAGCCTTTCAAGGCGGAAAC
>NZ_SMMF01000407.1:0-864 GCF_009711355.1 Roseibium sp. RKSG952
GTTTCCGCCTTGAAAGGCTTCCTGGCCAGCATGCCATGCAAATGGAACACATTTTTCGCCAGATCAATTTCGATGATGCTAACCTCACGCATCGGCACTTCCTCATCGCAAAGGTTTGACCCAGATATCTTGGCAAATTGCGATACCGGCAGGAAGTATTCACCCGATCGGACAAGATCTTCCGGTTTCAGGAGGTGACTGTCGGGAGGAACACGAGAATGGCCCCATGTGGCCGCTGCTCACTCTTGCCTTGCAATAAAGGCAGGAGGAACAACGGCCCCGATCAGTTTTGGCGATATGCACTAATGAATGACATGATTTCAAAAAAGGCACTTGGAAAAGACGTGGCGATAATTGTTTCCTCATTGTTTGCCTATCTCGGCAACAGGATGGCCTCAATAGACCGAAGAGCCGCTGTTTTTATCGTGATTCAGGGAACGGTCATCGGCCTCGTGGCGACGCCGGAATTGCGCGAAGGGCAAGAAAACCTGCCCCATGTCCTGAATGAACTGAAAACGCACCCGTCTCTTCTCGCAGGTGCGCTCAGCATCCTTGCCTTCCTGTGGGCGTCCGCTGTTCGCTTCAAGCCCGGAACGGACTTCCTGAGCAGGGTCGCCTTCAGCAAGGAAGATATTCACGAGCTGGAAGAGCAGTTTGCGTTTTATTCCGACGAGGCCGCCATGCGCGATGTTATCGCAAGCATGCGGATTCTGGGTCAGACCATCAGATACAAGGGCAGACTGTTCAACTTCGGCATGCTGGCGTTTGTGGTCAGCGTGTTCCTTTATGCATTCGGGCTGTGATGCTTCCCGAGGATTGGCGGGTTCAGCCGTAAAGTGCAACAAGGTAACGGGACGGTTCGGT
>NZ_SMMF01000438.1:0-1000 GCF_009711355.1 Roseibium sp. RKSG952
CGATATCGGCCAAGCCGGTGTAGATTGACAGCCCGAACGAGACTGTTTCTCGCTTCGCCCTTGTTTAGCTCAGCGGTTGTGCTTTTTCTGAGGTCCTTATTGGTGATCCAGTCCAGAGAAAACAGTGTCCGTTCAATGCGCCCCATTTGCCGAAGCGCTTGGGCAAGGCCGCTCTGACGTGGCGTGGACGACAACCGCTTGAGCATTATTGACGCGCTGACTGTTCGTGTCCGGATTGAGGTTGCCAATCGGAGAATGTCTTCCCAGTGATCGCGGATCAGGGCGGCGTCTATCCGGTCTCCCATGACACTTTCGAGAATGCCGTATTTTCTGGCTGGTTCGAAACCATATAGGCACCTGCCATCAAGGTCCGGAATGCGTGGGACAAACGCGAACCCGAGCGGATAGCAAAAGGCGAATAAAAGATCGTTCACACCACCGCCATCGACATGGTGCCGGGTGATTTGAAGGCCGGCATCGGTTTCGAGCAGAGCGTCCAGAACATGAGCCGCTTCACTCCCGGTTGCTGCAATAATCTTGACGTGAAAACCCATATGTCTGGCGAAGGATAGAAAGCTGCTCGTACCGGGTCGGAACACGCTGCGCGAAATCAACAAGTGCGTCAGGCAAAACGCCAAGCTGATCGGCCAAAAATGATAGCGCTGTTTCCGGGATTACCTCTCCGCGCCGTATGACCCGGCCGGGATAGCGTAAAGCACATAGTTGAAGTGCCAAGCCGAGACGGGTATCTGCCCGGCGCCGCGTTTCCAAGAGAGTATGATCGGCATCATCAAGCGTCCAGTAACGAACTAATGTGGTGTCATCGTCCGGTAAGGCGAGCAGCTTTTCCCGCTCGGCATCTGTCAGAAGAATACGGCGCGGCATCGTGGTTCCATATTGTCACAAAACATGGCACGATCATCCTTCTTGAGACTTACATTACAAAATGAGTTATGTGACAGTATCGAAGGCCCCTGTACACGACACAGTTTACGATTGT
>NZ_SMMF01000177.1:0-334 GCF_009711355.1 Roseibium sp. RKSG952
CACTTCCTCAGACGAGATCTGAGCATTCCCCTGATGTTCGACCGCAACCCAAAATGCGCCGGCGGATGGATAGCCTTCGGCTGTTACTCTCTGCTGACCGGTCATGGGGTGGCTGTCGAGGCGGCCCTCATAGACCTGATCCGATATGAAACCGCAGACCTCCGGATGCATGCGCCGGGTGGTTCCAAGAAAGATGCCGCGCTCCGGAGGAATGGTTGCATGCCCTTGAAGCATCCACTCAAGACAGGACAGATTGGCCGGTTCGGGATGAGCCCCCTGTATCACCTGCGGCAACTGTTGCGGATCACCGACAAGAACAATGTTTCGGGCCGCC
>NZ_SMMF01000878.1:0-25277 GCF_009711355.1 Roseibium sp. RKSG952
GGCGCCATTGCCGCGCGAGCGGCTTCGTCCCAGGGAAAATCGCCGTATTGCACGCCGTCATACTGCAGAACAAGCGTGTCTGTCCCACGGGTGATCGCCTCCTTGATCAGCTCCACCGCTGCATCGCGGACTTCAAAGGAAACGCTTCTTGCGCGAATCATATTCGGTAATTCCATTGGTACTCTTCCATGAATGTTTTGCTAAAGAAAATAATACTGGAAGTGGTCTTGTCATGTCAAAAGTCACACTGTCGCATATCTCAATAGTCAAAGAGCATTGGTGATCTGGCAGGGAATTGCCTCGACGTGCCAAATAAATAGCAGCTTGGCCAGATATCCCGGGCGGGAGAGATTGAGAGTGAATTGCGGTCCAACGGCATGAGCGGTCAAATGGGGTTGGAAAGAGGGCCTCTGCATCTGGAGGTGGATGAATAGATGCAGAGGCCAAGTTTCGTGTGCTTGGAGGCGTACAGTCCGGTAACGCCCCGTCACGCACGATAGGGGAGGTTGTCCTGTTGGACGTTATTCAATTTGCAGGACCTGTGCCAAATTGTGCAGGAACGGGCCTTGCAGCCAGAAATACGCGGGCATGGTATGAATCTATCTATATTTTCAGAGGTTTGTTCCATTTTAAGCTGATGAAAAATGGCGTATTTCAAGCTGCCGTCAAGGTTGTGCTTCAGCTGCGATTTGCAATTTCAGCAATACGCTTTGCATCATAGGAAATGCCAGTGGCAGTTCTGCTATGGCGCGATGCCATTTGGCCTGTGTGCAAGGCTGGAGACACTTCAGGGGATTGAGCAAGGCGTCAGCAGACCATCCGCCATCAGGTGCCCGTGAGTACAACGGGTAGTTCAGTTCAATATACTAACCGATCAGCGGGGCGAGGGGTTTGTAGAACCCGGGTGTCAATCCGGCCTCCGAGCGGGCGCGGTCGTTGAAAGGCGGTTTCAACTTGCCGCGGAAATGTTTGCGCACATAGTCATGGAAGGATGGTTCCGGGCGCTGGCCTTTGCGGTCGCAAAAATAGCGGAACCACTTTGCCCCAAAGGCGACGTGGTTTTTTTCGTCCCGGTAGATCACTTCCAGAACTTTCGCGGTGTCCTCGTCCCCCATGGCGCGGGCCTTTTCGATCATCGGCGGGGTGATGTCGAGGCCGCGGGCTTCCAGTACCAGCGGAATGATGGCAAGCCGGGCAGCAAGATCGTGGCCGGTATCCTGTGCAGCTTGCCACAGGCCGTCGTGAGCCGGTTGATCACCGTAAGACGCCCCGAGTTTCGCAAGCCTGTCCTCCAGCATGGAGAAATGCTTGGCCTCTTCAAGGCCGACCCGGACCCAGTCATCATAATAGGAGCGTGGCATCCGTATATGGGCAAACCGGCCGATCAGGTCCCATGTCAGATCAACCGCATTGAGCTCGATATGCGCCAGGGAATGGATCAGGGCAACCTTGCCAGCTTGTCCGCCAAGACTTCGTTTCGGCATGTCCCGGGGGGCAAGGAGCACCGGCCGTTCCGGCCGTCCCGGGCGATCCGGCATGGTCCCGTCCCGCGTTGGAGAGCCGAGGGCGAGATCACGTTGAAACCAGCCTCGCGCAACCGCATAGGCGAGGCGCACCTTTTCACTGGTTGCGGTCGCTTCCACAATGGCTTTTGCTCCGGCGACGAGGGTCGCCGGAAGTGGGTTTTCAGTGCTGAGTGTCATATGTCCCAGTTTTACAGTCTGTCAGAGCGCTTTGGCGGCCTCCAGGACAGCTTCCGCATGGCCCGGAACTTTTACCTTGCGCCAGATCCTTGCAAGATTCCCATCCTTGTCGACCAGGAAGGTCGAGCGTTCAACACCCATGTACTTTTTTCCATACATGTTCTTTTCCACCCAGACACCATAGGCCTGTGCCGTGTTCGTATCGGTATCGGCGGCAAGGCGGATGGTAAGCTCGTGTTTGGCCTTGAACTTGTCGTGTTTTTCCGGCGAGTCCGGTGAAATCCCGATCACCGTCACTCCAAGGGCTCCGAACTCGCCGGCAAGTCCTGAAAATGCGATCGCCTCCTTGGTGCAGCCCGGCGTGTCGTCCTTCGGGTAGAAGTAAACAACCACCGGCTTGCCCTTGAGCGCATTGAGAGAAACATGGTCCCCTCCATCTGCGGGTAAGTCAAAATCCGGTGCGGGGTTGCCGACATCCATGTCACTCATTCGTGCCTTCCTTCTGTCACACTTATGTTGATGCTGGGAGTTGGGAGACTCTTCATTGGCATCGCTTTTCACGGTTGCCTGTGCGTATCATAGGCAGCGATAACGCGCGTTCAATCGTTGCCTGATAAAATCAGCAGGTAAGACAGGCAACACCATGAAGGTCCATTTGGGGATCTGGAGTGAAAGCTGACGCCATAAATGACAGCGGGGACTAAGAAGGATAAGCCTGGGGGTAAAACCTCGAAAGTGTGGTTACGCCGGATCCTATTGGGCTTGGGGGGCATTTTTGTGCTCGGCCTGGCGGTTGTGGTCTATCTTTGCGCGACACGTCCGATCAATGTGCCCTATCTGGCCCATTTCATGGCAACGCAGGCAAGCCGGGACGCGGCGACGCTCACCATTGCAAATGCATCCCTTGATTTCAGGGACCCGGACGGTATTCGCGTTGTGGTGCAGGATGCGGATTTGCGTGTCGCGGGAGAGGTCCCGGTCAATATCATTCTGCCACGCGTGGAAGCGCCGGTGGGGATCATCGACCTGTTTGCCGGAGACATCACTTTCAAGAGCCTGTTGATCGATCGCCCGCAGGTCACGATAGGGCTGCCGGAAGGCGGTGGTCAGGTTCCCGGCATGGCGGAGCTTACCGAGGCTGTGAACCGCGTCAGTGATGTTGTGGATGCGAGTTTTGCCCGCCGGAAACTGGAAAAGGTGACCATATCCAACGGCAGTGTTGCCTTTGAAGGCCGTTTGGCCCGGCGCTTCGACGGGATCGATGCGGAGATTGACCGGGATGACACAAACACCTTGAAAGCGGATGCCAGGATCGCTGGTGTTACCGGTCCATGGCAATTGGAATTCCTGCGCGAAGTTCCCGCAAATGGCGGCGAGCGGAGAATTGGGCTGCTTGCCCGGGGCGTCACTCTGGCCGAGCTCATGAATGCCGGCACAAGCCCGGAACCGGGCAAGGGACTGGGACTGCCGTTTGAGTTGAAGGTTGATGCGCGGTTATCGGCAAACGGCATGTTCGCAGGCACAAATATTGTCGCACGGGCCGTGAAAGGCTGGTTGCAAATGGGCCGGACGACCGTGCGGTTCGATGATGCGGCCTTGTCGCTTCTGTGGGCGGCGGGGTCCGATGCAATTAAAGTCACGCGTTCTCATGTGGTCAACGGAAACAGCCAGCTGTACTTCAGTGGAGACATCACCCCTCCTGCATCCGGCTCGGACGACTGGGGCATTCAGCTCCACACGGATTTCGCTCAACTCGGATCGTCGGATATTCCCCTTCCTCCGATCCGCATCGAGGAAATCACTTTCAACGGCCGGGCCAACCTCAAGAACCGTAGCTTGTTGATTGACAGGTTGGCGTTGCGAAATGGCAGTGCGGAGGCCTATGGTTCCGGGTCCCTCGATATCAAGCCGGACGGCCCGTATCTGGCTTTTGTTCTGGACGGAAAAGCCATTCCCATGCCGCTCGCAAAGCAGGCATGGCCGATCACACTTGTGCCTCCGGCAAGGAAATGGATCATCGAGCATATCGAGGCGGGTACCATCAACACGGCGCGCGTCAGTGCAGCGGTACGTCCACCGGCCTTTGATCGCAGTGACCCGGATCCGGGTTGGTCCGGAAACGATGTGACTGCAAATGTCACTTTCTCGAATGGGCAGGTCGCCCCAATCGGCGATGTGCCTGCGGTATCCGGTTTGAACGGCACTTTGACGGTCGCCAACGAAACGCTGACAGCTGAGGCGCAAAACGCCCTTATTAAAATGACCGGAAACCAGAACATCGATGTCCCGTCGGTCGCTTTCAAGATCCTCCATTTGCCGCTCCGTACCGGAAAGATCGGCGATCTGAATGTGGACATGAAGGGAACGGTTGCCGATCTGGGCGACGTGATCAACAGTGCGCCTTTCAGGATACTGGATCGGGCCGGCTTGGGCGGCGAAGAGCCTTCGGGCTCTGCTGACCTGAAGGTGACTGCAGAGTTCCCGCTCGACAACGATATCCAGATGGATCAGGTGAAGTGGAACGCCATAGCGGTTTCAAAGGATTTTTCGGCGGAAAAGCCGATTTATGGCCAGCTCATCAAAGATGCGGACGTCACGCTGACCGCCGATCCAACCAATGTCACGATCAAAGGCAAGGGATTGTTGAACGGGTTGAGTGCCGACATTGATATCGTGATGCCGCTGAACAATTCCGATGTTGCCGCCCGCCAGGGCGTGGTCGTAACCGCCACGACCGCACAATTGAAGCAGCGCGGGGTGGACCTGACCAGCTTCGTGGATGGAAGTCTGGTCATGACGGTGAACGAAACGGACGAAGGCCAGTCGTTCTCGATCAATCTGACTTCCGCACTTTTGAAACTGGATGCGCTTGGCTGGCAGAAGGCCAAAGGCGTTCCGGCCACTGCAACATTCGCGTTGACGGAAACCGATGGTGAAAAGCTGATATCCGGCTTCAAACTGGTGTCTGATGGCGTTGACCTGTCCGGGCGTTTGACAATTTCGGACAAGGGGGAATTGCTGAACGCATCCTTTTCGACTTTCCAGTTGCGAGCAGGCGATACCGCATCGGTCACAATCCAGAAGAGCGGCCGTCAGTACAAGGTCGCGATGGTCGGAAGCAACTTCGATGCTCGCGGGCTGATCCGCCGGGCAGGCCGCCCCGGAGGCGGGGCTTCGGGTAAAGACTTTGCCGGTGGTGTTTCCATCTCGGTGAATCTGGCAACGGTTGTCGGCTTCGAAGGCAGACGGTTGAACAATCTGAAAGGAACGATTGACGTCGGACCGGCAGGTCTGGAGACGGTCGATCTGAATGCGACGATTGATGGAAGGGCACCATTGTCATTCCGCTTAAGCCCGGCCGGATCTGGAAAATATGCACATGGCGATTTCGCTGATACAGGTGCTTTGTTGCGCTTTCTTGATCTTTACAAACGCATGAGGGGCGGGAAAGGGCAACTTGCGATCACCATGAGCACCAACACGGCATGGGATGGAAGTTTCATAGTCAAAGGCTTTTCGCTGTTTGATGACCCGGCGATTGAAAAGCTTGGCCAGGGAGTACGGCTGACCGAACGTGGTGAATCAAGCAGGGTTGTTTCAAATACGGCGGCATCAAGCGGTCAAGCCTCGTTTGACACGCTTGATATTTCCTTTACACGCGACGGCGACGTCCTGAATTTGACAAAGGGCGCGCTGAAAGGCGCTGTCATTGGCGGCACGGTATCGGGTAAGGTCAACCTCGAGAGCCAGCAGCTCGATCTCACAGGCACTTTCGTCCCGATATATGCGATCAACAACCTGTTTGCGAAAATCCCGATCATCGGCTGGGCGTTGGGCGGAGGCCGGAGTGAAGGACTTCTCGGTGTGACCTACAAGCTGGCGGGCCCGATTGCAGACCCCAAATTCTCGGTCAATCCGATTTCGGCAATTGCGCCCGGGATTTTCCGCAAGATGTTCGAGTTTCACTAGGGTCGCGGCGCCGGGCGGGCGGACCAAACCGATCCTCCGAAAATCACAAGCATAACAAAAGAAGGCCGGACAACAGATTGTCCGGCCTTCTCTTACTCAAAAATCCAATGAGCGTCTCGGCTTGTGCGTCAGACCGGTTTGACCAAGACGTGCTTTTTCTTGCCGAGCGAGAGCTTGATCACGCCATCGGCGGTAACGTCGTCCAGTGTGAGCTGACGCTTGTCATTCGGCTCGCCCTTGTCATTGATCTTCACGGCTCCGCCCTTGATGTTGCGCCTGACGTCCCCGTTCGAGGCACACAGACCGGCGGTCACGAAGGCATTCAGAACGCCGATGCCGGATTCAAGGTCGGTCTTTGCGATTTCAACCGTCGGCAGGCCTTCGGCTGACTGGCCTTCCTCGAAGGCCTTGCGGGCGGTCTCGGCGGCTTCCCCGGCCTTTTCCCTGCCGTGGATCAGGGCGGTCGCCTCGGTCGCAAGGACCTTCTTGGCGTCATTGATCTCGGAGCCCCCGAGAGCGGCGAGACGCTTGATCTCGTCCATGGGTAGGACCGTGAACAGTTTCATGAACCGTTCCACATCCGCATCTTCGGTGTTGCGCCAGTACTGCCAGTAATCATAGGCTGATAGCTGGTCTTCGTTGAGCCACACGGCACCCGCGGCGGTCTTGCCCATTTTCGCGCCGGAAGAGGTGGTCAGAAGCGGCGAGGTGAGGGCGAAACTTTCGGTGTTTTCCAGACGCCGGACAAGATCAGTGCCAGACAGGATATTGCCCCACTGGTCGGAGCCGCCCATCTGCAGGCGGCAGCCCGTGCGGCGATAGATTTCGAGGTAATCATATCCCTGCAACAGCATGTAGTTGAACTCAAGGAACGACAGGTGCTGTTCGCGTTCCAGGCGCAGGCGGACGGAGTCGCGCTGGATCATCTGGTTGACGGAGAAGTGCCGGCCGATGTCCCGCAGGAAATCGACATAGTTGAGGCTGAGCAGCCACTCGGCATTGTCGAGCAACAAGGCGTCTTGAGGGCCTTCACCGAACTTGAGAAGCCTTTCGAAGACCTTGCGGATACCAGCCTTGTTGTCCTCGATCAGCTCGGGCGTGAGAATCTTGCGGCTTTCGTCCTTGCCGGACGGATCTCCGACGCGGGTGGTGCCGCCGCCCATGAGAGCGATCGGCCGGTGGCCGGTCTGCTGGAACCAGTAGAGCATCATGATCGGGACCAGAGACCCGGCATGCAGGCTCGGAGCGGTGCAGTCAAAACCGATATAGGCTGTGACTGTTTCCTTGGCACAAAGCGCATCAAGCCCGGACGGATCCGAAATCTGGTGAATGAACCCGCGCTCCGAAAGCACCTTTAGAAACTCTGACTTGAACTCGCTCATATTCCTATCCCGTTCTCGAATGCGCGGAACTGCGCTCCCAGATGCGCTTGGGCAGGCTCTATACCGCCTGATCGGAGATGTAAATTCCAGGCTTCGGAATGCCGGGATTGGCGGGGGATTTTCGCGTTTCAAGCCGGCTTCCGGCCCACTCCACATCACGTTCCGGTAGTATCGATTTCCACAAAATATGAAGAAAAAACTCATATTTAAACTTGAGTAAAAAATTCAAGAAATGTAGCTCCGTGCGCCTGACCGGAAAAATCAGGAAATAAAAGAACAAGAAATGAAACAAGATATCTGCCGTGCACGGCTTCGCTTTAATGCCGCAATATTTAGTAATTTCGTCGTCGTGAATACTATTTTGTTCTCCGTGGTGAATGCGCAGGCAGAGGATGAAATTTCTGAGGCTACATTGCTTGATAAGATCATTGTGACCAGCGGGGATGCGTCGGCGAAAACGGTTTCCAATGCGACCATAAGTAGCGAAACACTTGAGGCAATGCAGGCGTCGTCTGTTCCCGAGACACTTTCCATTCTTCCGAATGTTGATTTGAAAGGCGGGGCTCGTTCCCGTGGGCAATCGATCAACATATGGGGCTTTGGCGACCAAGAAGATGTTCGGATCTCTTTTGATGGCATGCAAAAGGACTTTGAGAAATACCGGCAGGGAACGATTTTCATCGATCCTGAACTGCTCAAAACCATCGAGGTGGAAAAGGGATCGTTCTCGGCGGAATCCTATGGTGCTTTCGGGGGAACTGTAGAGCTGATCTCCAAATCAGCGAGCGATATGCTGGCGCCGGGGCAAAGCATTGGAGCCTTCACAAAACTCGGTGTCGAGAGCAACGGCAATGCTCTCAACAAGACCGGAGCGGTTTATGGGCGCTCGGAAGAGCATGGGGCAGAGCTCCTTGTTTCGCTCACCAATAGAATGGGCGACAACATCACGACCGGAGATGGCGAAACCCTGCTGTTTTCGGAGGGCGAAACCTGGAGTGGCCACTTCAAGGGTTCGCTTGAACGCGGCGCCCATTTTTTCGAAATGTCTGGAGCCTTCTCCAATTCCAGCCAGATCGAACCCTATGATTCCAACAGGGGGCAGGTGTCGGTCTCCAGTTATCTCATTGATCTTTATGGCTATGACGAAGCCTTGCTGCGCCTTGCCGTAGATCGCACGACCAAGGACAAGGTCGTGTCTGCCAGATATAATTACAATCCGGACAATGAGCTGATCGACCTGACGATTAAGGGGGGATGGTCGCAGACGGACCAGCATGACATCCGCCCGTTAGAAGACCAAGATCCTTCAGGGTATATTGGCGGTGATGAGAACTGGCTGAAATACAATACTTTCAACACGGAAGTTAAAAACACCAGCAGTTTGTATTCCCAATTCGGCTCCGATATTACCCATGAATTGAGCTACGGCGTGCAATTTCAGCACCTGGACCGCGAAAGCTGGGCGCGTGTGGACGCCTATGCCGATCGCGAAGAGTATAACTACGGCCACTATCAATTGGAGTATGTGCCAGAAGGCACCGAAACACGGTGGGGTATTTGGACCGAATATGCGGTCGATATCGCCGGCACCTTCGAAATCATACCCGGCATCCGGTATGATTTGGTGCGAACTCAGGGCATCGAGAATGCAGCGCCAATCTTCAACAATGCGGGATTGGGGCACGATTATAGCGCCGTCAACAGCACTGGCTGGTCGCCATCCTTGCGCACATTGTGGAAACTGAACAGCAATGTCAGCTTGTTTGGCGACTGGGCCTACAAACTCAGAGCCCCATTGATTGACGAGCTATATGACGTAAGCGCTTGGGGGGACTCGTCTTCCTTGCAGCTCGAGGCGGAACGAGTCGTTGCCTGGCGAGGCGGCGCTGTTGCGACTTTCGATGACCTGATTGTGCCCGGCGACCGGCTCAAGACGAGAGCGTCCTATTTTCACAACACGGTCTATGACAACATCTATGTGATGTTCGGTGGGCCGAACAATGATTATTGGGAGGACATCTATGGATACACGCCCTCCTATCATAATTTGAGGGGCTACTATACCAACGGCATCGAGCTGGAGGCCTATTACGACAGCGCGTATGTTTTCGCGAGCATGGCCTATTCGGTCATGGGCGGAAAACATGTCGGAACTCTCAGGGACATGTATGGGGTTGAGAACCAGGCGGTATCCGATATTTCGCCGACGACCTTGGCGACTGTTCTCGGCTTCAAGATCCCTGATGTCGGCTTTGCCATGGGATGGCGGGCAAAATACGCTGATTCCATGACAAGCGCTGCATGGTATGACAATTACAATGACACCAAAGGATATGGGGTGCATGATGTCTTTGCGAGCTGGACACCACAGGATGGCCGCTTTGAGGGGCTTGAGTTGAGGGCATCTGTCGAGAACATGTTCGACAGAGAGTATACCCCCTACCTGAGCCTCTATCCCGCGAAAGGCCGTAATTTGAAGGCATCGCTCAGCTACAAGTTTTGAGGTCTTGACGGTGTTTTCGCGCCATCCAATCGCGAGGTCCCGGCTATGGAGGCGGGGGCCGACGATTACGATGCGCGCGTAGTTTCCCTTGGATTTGCTTCCGATCTCGGCCGGAAAGCCTTGCCTCGAAGGACGGGCATTGAAACCGTGCAAGCTCTTGAACGATCTTGCAATGAAAACCGAATTCGGAAATACACGAGCGCACTTGGCAATGCGCGGGTGGCTCCGGCGCGATCAGCTATAAATACCGGGGGCGCATGGACCAGAGCATGACTGAAACACCGGCAATCGGAAAGCGCCGGGTGATCTATATACCCGGCTACGATTTGCGCAGGCCCGAAGCCCCATTCCGTCAATTCGAAGAGGAATTGGCGGCCTTTCGAAAAAACTGGAACGTGCAGGGCGGATTCTCGGGTTTGGCGCTCGACCTGGAACCGGGAAGGGCCTCTGCGGACTGGAATGGCGAAATGGCTTGGCCGGAGGGCAAGGTCACGGCATCGTTCTCCTTGCTTGGTTGGCGGGACTTGATGAAGCGTGACTTCAGGCGCCCGCTTTGGGTGGTTCTCGCCGGAGCGCTGCGGACGTTCGGCTTGTTTGCTCTAGCCGGAGGATATGGCAAGGGCCTGCGGGCCAATTGGCCGAACGGTCTCTTCTTCCTGTATCCGGCAATGGCGGTTTTTGTGTTTCTTGCGCTGGCAATCGCCCCGGTCGTGACCATGCCGCTGATCCTTCCAGGCGAAGGGGGAATGCGCGCAGGGGTGACACTTGCCGCCAGTGCGATCTGGTTGGTGGTGCTCTATGCACTGACCCGGATTGCCGAACGGTGGTCCTATGTCTGGTACCTGATACACGACTGGTATGCGATCGGGCGGTTGGCGCGCAATGAGGATCCAGAGATGACCGCCCGCATTGGGGCGTTTGCCGCACGGATTATCGAGATTGCCGATGCCTGCGAGCCGGATGAGGAACTTGTCATCACAGCTCACAGTTCGGGGACTTTCGTTCTTGTCTACACGCTTGCGGAAGTGCTGAAGCGCATACCGGGTTTTGGCGCGGGGCAGGGCAAAGTTACGGTTTTGACCATGGGTTCGGCATTTGGCTATGTCGGCGGCTTCGGGGCGCATCGGGGATTTGGTACTGCGGTCGCGCGTGTGGCTGAGGCTCCCAATCTCGACTGGACGGATGTCTACGGACCGCATGATATCATGTGTTGTGGCAGGACCGCGCCGGTTTCAACCTACGCACCATCGATTGCTCGCCGTGTATCCGAGCCGCGGCGGTTCAGTGTCAGGATTCCGGATCGCATGACGACCGAACGCTACCGGTATCTCCGGTTCCGGTTTTTCAAGTTGCATTTCTGCTACTTCTTTGCCTCCAGAAGGCGGGATCTTTTTGACTTCTACCGGCTGACGCTTGGCCCAATGCCGGCCGGGCAGCAGCTTCGCGTTTGGGCCAAAACGCCCTACTAACCCATGGATGGCCCATGCCTGAAGCTTCTCTTTCGCCTGCGCGCGCTTTTGGTCTTGTTTGTGGAGACCTTCCGGCCGGACCCTTGAACACGATCGGTGATGTTGCCGGCGTAACGGTGGGGCACAAAACCCTGACCGCGGGAGATCTGCGCACGGGCTTTACAGCCATCAAGCCGCATCAAGGCAATCTGTTTCGCGAAAAACTCGTTGCGGCTGTTGATGTGATCAACGGCTTCGGCAAGAGCGCCGGGTTGATCCAGGTCGAGGAGCTTGGCACGCTGGAGACGCCGATCCTGCTCACCAACACGTTCGGGGTCGGGACCGGGCTCCATGCCCTGATCAAACGTGCGATTGCCGAAAACCCGGAAATCGGAAGGGAAACCGGTACGGTCAATCCGGTGGTCATGGAGTGCAATGACGGGCATTTGAGCGACATTCAGGCGCTGGCCTTGACGGAAGCCGATGCGTTGTTTGCCCTTCAGAGTACCGCGCCGCATTTCGAACAGGGAAGCGTGGGTGCTGGAACGGGCATGAGCGCCTTCGGCTTCAAGGGAGGGATCGGTTCGGCTTCGAGGGTTTTCAAACTTGACGAACGGACGTTCACGCTCGGGGCGCTTGTTCTGGCGAATTTCGGCAACCCGGGCGATCTGATCCTTCCGGACGGCCGCAAACCCCACCCCAAGGGATCGGGTTCTGACCCGGAGCGCGGCTCTGTGATCATCGTTCTGGCAACAGACGCCCCGCTGGAAAGCCGCCAGTTGAAACGGGTTGCCAGACGATCAGGTGCAGGGCTGGCAAGGCTCGGGGCGTATTACGGAAATGGTAGTGGTGACATCGCTCTGGCGTTTTCGACCGCCCACAAGGCCGCGCATTTCGAGGAGCGCGATTTTATCTCCCGGGAAGTTTTGAACGAAGACCGGATCGATGTTTTGTTCAAGGCAGCTGCCGAAACGACGCAGGAAGCGGTGCTTAACTCCATGATCTCCTCCCCGGCGATGCACGGCCGGGGCCGCAGCAACCGGCAGTCCCTGGCTGACTGGTTAAGGGGAGGCCGCTAAAAAGGTTTGAATGAAACAAAAAACCCCGGCTTTCGCCGGGGTTTTCAGTGTCTGAAGACAGGGACGTCTTAGACGGAGTAGTACAGGTCGAACTCGACCGGGTGTGGCGTCATTTCATAACGCTCGACTTCTTCCATCTTCAGTTCGATGTAGGCATCGATCTGGTCGTCGTCGAACACGCCGCCGGCCTTGAGGAACTCGCGGTCTGCATCAAGGGCTTCGAGCGCTTCACGCAGATCGCGGCAAACCGTCGGGATCTCGGCCAGTTCTTCGGCCGGAAGATCGTAGAGGTTCTTGTCCATCGCATCGCCCGGATGGATCTTGTTCTTGATGCCGTCGAGGCCGGCCATCAGCATCGCGGAGAAGCAGAGGTACGGGTTTGCAGTCGGATCCGGGAAGCGGACCTCAACGCGCTTGGCCTTCGGCGAAGAGGTGAACGGAATCCGGCAGGACGCGGACCGGTTACGCGAGGAGTACGCCAAGAGAACCGGAGCCTCGTAACCCGGGACAAGACGCTTGTAGGAGTTGGTCGACGGGTTGGTGAAGGCGTTCAGCGACTTGGCGTGCTTCAGGATGCCGCCGATGTAATAGAGGCAGGTCTCGGAGAGGTCGGCATACTGGTTGCCAGCGAAAACCGGCTCGCCGTCCTTCCAGATCGACTGGTGGCAGTGCATGCCGGTGCCGTTATCACCGAAGACCGGCTTAGGCATGAAAGTCGCGGACTTGCCGTAGGCATGTGCAACCTGATGTACGACATACTTGTATATCTGCATGCTGTCGGCAGTCTTGGTCAGCGTGTCGAACTTCATGCCGAGTTCATGCTGGGCGGCAGCCACTTCGTGGTGGTGCTTTTCGGTCGGAACGCCCATTTCGGCCATGACGGACAGCATTTCGGAGCGGATGTCCTGTGCGCTGTCGACCGGAGGGACCGGGAAGTAGCCGCCCTTGGTGCGCGGACGGTGGCCCATGTTGCCGGTTTCATACTCGGAGTTCATGTTGGACGGCAGTTCGGAGCTGTCCAGCGAAAATCCGGTGTTGTACGGATCAGCGGAGAAGCGCACGTCGTCGAACATGAAGAATTCGGCTTCCGGGCCGAAGAAGATGGTGTCGCCCACACCCGATGCCTTGACGTAGGCTTCGGCCTTTTTGGCAGTCATGCGCGGATCACGGTTGTAGGCTTCGCCTGTGATCGGGTCGATGATGTCGCAGAAGATCGCCATGGTGGACTGGGCGAAGAACGGGTCGATATGTGCCGATTCCGGATCCAGGATCAGCATCATGTCAGACTCGTTGATGGCCTTCCAGCCCGCGATGGATGACCCGTCGAAGGCGACGCCTTCTGCAAACATGTCTTCATCGACAAGTGCCACGTCCATGGTGACGTGTTGCATTTTCCCGCGCGGATCGGAGAACCGCAGGTCGACGAACTTCACGTCCTTTTCTTTGATTTCCTTCAGGACTTCTGAAGCTGTGGTCATGATGATCATCCCTTAGTGTGTAATGTGATCAGGTTGGGTTGTGTTCGAACCGGCCCGGTCTACTGGTTTTGAGCTGAGCGCTGGTTTGAATGACAATCGGCCGGAATGGCCAAGAGGTGGGATTAAATGGCGTCCGTTCCGGTTTCTCCGGTACGGATGCGGACGGCTTCCTCAATATTCGATACAAAAATCTTGCCGTCACCGATACGGCCGGTCTGGGCTGCGGAGCGGATCGCTTCCACGGCTTGATCGACCAAGTCCGAAGGAAGGACGATTTCAACCTTCACCTTGGGTAGAAAGTCGACGACATATTCGGCACCACGGTAGAGTTCCGTGTGACCTTTCTGACGTCCGAACCCCTTTGCTTCGGTCACGGTAATTCCCTGGAGGCCGACCTCCTGGAGAGCTTCCTTCACTTCGTCCAATTTGAAGGGCTTGATGATCGCTTCGATCTTTTTCATCACCTTCTGTCTCTCTCCCGCAAATGGTGGTCGGTAGCAATGAACGGTCCCTCAACGGGTCCGGCGAGCAGGGCCGGTGCCAGCCATCCCCGCATCTGGCCATAAGCACGACCCGTGCCAATATGGAAATCGGTCGCATTATTGCCAAAAACCGACAGAATCCGCCGCGAGATAGTGTAATTACCGTGTGGCGGCGGACGGTGTTATCCACCTCCCAAAAATGATGTGATTAAAAACTGGGCAGTTTGAACGGGAATTGTGCAGATTGTTTGATGAGCGACGTTGGTCGTGTAGGCAGCTTGCATTGTGTCAGGCGAGAGCCCAAAAAATAGAGCACTTCTCGACAGCAAGATCTGAAACGGCGGTATCCATGATCCCTTTATCCGAATTGCATTCCTGTCTGCTTGATCCGGCGGAAATGGCAAGGGCAGACAGGCTTGCGATCGATGGCGGGACGCCCGGTATTGTGCTGATGGAGCAGGCCGGACTGGCTGTCGCCAGTGCGGTCATGGAACTGCTGGGCAAACGCGGCACTGTTCTGGTTCTGTGCGGGCCTGGAAACAACGGCGGAGATGGGTTCGTTGCAGCGCGTCATCTTGACAAGGCGGGGCATCGTGTCTCGGTTCGTCTGCTTCGGGATCCGGACACACTCAAAGGCGATGCTGCTCAAGCCTTTTCATTAATGGCGCTTCCTTGGTCTGAGGTGAGCCGCGAGGACATTGTAAAGGACCTTGAGCGCGCTGATGCCGTCATTGATGCGTTGTTCGGAGCGGGGCTTGACAGGCCTCTGGCAGGTTTGCCCGCGGCCCTTGCCAAGGAGGTTCGGCATTCCGGTAAGCCCGTTGTTGCAGTTGACCTGCCGTCCGGGATCAGTGGTGCAACAGGCGCGGTTCTGGGTGAGGCCTTTACAGCGGCAAGAACGGTTACTTTCTTTCGGGCCAAGCCCGGACATTATCTTGAGCCGGGACGTGAGCATTGCGGGCACTTGACCGTTGCGGATATTGGAATTGAGCAAGATGTTCTTGCTCACATAAAACCTCGAACCTTTTTGAATAAAGACGGCCTTTGGCGGGACTGTTTTCCGGTTCCGGGGCGGCTGGGCCACAAATTCAATCGGGGGCATGCGGTTGTTTTTGGCGGGCCAATACACTCAACCGGTGCATCGCGTCTTGCTGCCGTGGCTGCCCTGCGGGCTGGAGCCGGGCTTGTAACACTGGCGGTGCCGGCGGGCGCGTTGGCAACATATGCGGCTCATTTGACCGCCGTAATGGTTCGTCCCGTGTCGACGGATGAGCCGCCGAAAAAACTGCTGGCCGACAAGCGCATCTCCGCATGTCTCATCGGTCCGGGATTTGGTGTTGGCTCCAGAACCTGCGAGAGTGTTCTGGAAATCCTTTCGGCCAGCCGTGCGACGGTTCTTGACGCGGATGCGCTCACCAGTTTTTCCGATCAACCGGACTGTCTGTTTCAGGCGATACACTCGGCAGCTGGTGCCGTTGCGCTGACCCCGCATGAGGGAGAGTTTGCACGTTTGTTCCCGGATCTGAAAGAGGCGGACCGAATGGGCAGGGCGCGTCTTGCCGCCAGGCTAAGCGGAGCGCTTGTTATTCTGAAGGGGCCGGATACCGTGATCGCGGCGCCGGACGGACGTGCTGCCATCAACAGCAACGCGCCTGCCTGGCTGGCGACAGCCGGCTCCGGGGACGTTCTTGCGGGCGTCGTGACCGGTTTTCTCGGGCAGGGCGTGCCCGCATTCGAGGCTGCGTCGATGGGGGTGTGGTGCCATGGCGAGGCGGGCGCCGAGGCCGGTCCGGGTTTGATTGCCGAAGACCTTGCCGGGGCCCTCAAGGCCGTGATGGCGCGCCTTGTGGAAAAAAGTCTGAGGTAAACTGCAATAATCTTGTCATTTTTCCTTTGACGCCAAAAATGCCGGTGCTATAGAGGCCCCGCTTTCGCAGCAAAGACTGCTGGGCGCGGATGTGGTGAAATTGGCAGACACGCCAGATTTAGGTTCTGGTGCCGCAAGGCGTGGGGGTTCAAGTCCCTCCATCCGCACCAAGGTTTTCTGTCCCAAATTTGTGCAGAGCCGTATCAGGTCAACAGATTCTCCATTGTGCGAGGTAATTGTGCGGCATCCTGATCCTTGGGTTTGATCACTTTTGTTTTGCTAGCGCTCTTCTGAAAATGATAATGCCTTGCTGTGGTTCTGCCGGTAGTGGTCTGAGTGCCTGTTGAAGGGGAAACTTGTTGCTGGCGTTGATGATCAGCGGCTGGTCGCCTTTCATGACGTCTTCATAGGCGCGTCGGTTTCTGGATAGGATCCGGTATTCGTACTTCCCGGTTTCGTTCAACCATGTCTTTTGCTGGAGCAGGTTTTTTCCTGCGCTACGGAAATCACGAAGTCCACTCCCATGTCCTTTGCGACTTCAATCGTCTTTTCGTAGATCGCATTCCGTGCTGCGAGATATGCGCTTTTTGTTTCGAACAGTTGGTGTGCGAGGTGAGTGTCGATCGCAAACCCTCCGATTTCCGCATAATTAAGTTTCGGAGAGCGGATGGCTCCAGGCAAAATGTCCCTGATGTCGAAATGTGTTTTCCCGGCAAGTCTGGCGCGGAGCTTGGCGGGGAGGGCGTTGTGATCGATTTTGTATTTTTGTTCAAACGCAAGTTTTCCCGGTTGCAGGGCTCCGTAATGGCTCCGGTTGCCAGGGGTAATCCGTCTGGTGCCGAGTATCACGTCTTCTCCGCGTGAATTGAGCTGTGAAAACACCAGAAACCGCGTTCCGGGGATTTGGTCATGTTTCGTCGGATAGTTCTCGTATCCGTGAAAGCCCCATTTTTTGGCAAACTCCTGCTTTCTGATTTCAAAGCCTTGTTCCAGTCGTTCGGATGTCTCTCCGAAAGGGGATATCAGGATGTGTACAGTTATTTTCATGGCTGTAATTCCGGATAATCTGGAAATTATGTTTTAACTCATGTGCAGATGTGAGGCTTGTATAATAAAATCAATTAAATTAAAGGTAATTAAAGTAATAACTAATTTTGTATATTTGAAAATTTCTATGTAAAAATTGAATAATGACTTCTAGGGTGCTGAATTGGATTCGTGGATGGAATTTTTTTACGTTTTTTTGCGTGGGTTTCCGGAAACGTGGCTTTGATGGAGTCAGTAATTAGGTTGCGATTGGGCTCCTCTCCTCCGCAAGTTTGAATACAGTCTTCTGGAGTGGAACGGCTCTCTCGTCCTTTCAATGCAGGCGTAATTTGGTCCCGCAGCGGGGCGGCGGGCTCGGCGTCTGCGTGCGGTCCGCATGCCTTCCGGCGTATATACCGTTGCATTGCCCTTGCTCATGGATCGCGGGTTAAAACCACACAAGAAATGCCGGTTCACCGCCGTTGGGAGGGCGCAAGGCTTGACAGTTGTGGGTGCACCCGGTATCGCGCAGTCTCGCGCGTTTCGGAGGTCATGCTTCGAGCGGAGAGAGGCTGTGGTGCGTGGGGAGGTTTCGTGCTTGTAGGGGCCGGTATCGGTCCGGAGTTGCAAGTGGCGGAAATCAGCATATGCCGGCGGCCAGATGTTCTCCGCACCCGCAGTAAACCGACGGCGTATGTGCCCGGCTAGGCTGGTCTGTCAAGGTCGCCCGACGGCGCAAGGGAAATTCAATCGAAACACGATGGAGCCGTCTCCGGCTTCATTTTTAGGACGAAGCAAAAGCACCATGCAGGTTACCGAAACCCTTTCCGAGGGCCTTAAGCGAGAGCTGAAAATCGACATTCCGGCCGGCGATCTGGCTGCAAAACTCGACGCCTATATGGATGACATGAAGTCCAAGGCGAACATCAAGGGCTTTCGTCCGGGCAAGGTGCCGGTCGCTCATCTGAAGAAGATGTATGGCCGTCAGGCCATGGCCGAAATCCTGTCGAACACAATTCAGGAAACCAGCCAGAAAGCAATCGAAGAGCGCTCCGAGCGTCCTGCCCTGACGCCGTCGATCGATCTGCCGGATTCCGAAGCAGAGAAGATCCTTGCCGGCGACGCGGATCTGTCGTTTAAGATGGCCTACGACATCCTGCCGGATTTCGAAATCGTTGATTTCTCCGGTATCGAGATCGAGCGTCCGGTTGTCGAGATCGCTGACGAGGAAGTTGATGAGCGCGTCAACGATATCGCGCAGAACAACAAGCCGTTCGAAGCCAAGGATGGCGCGGCCGAAAACGGCGACCGTGTCACCATGGCATATCTCGGCAAGATCGACGGTGAGCCGTTCGATGGCGGTGCGGATGAAAACGGTCAGCTCGTCCTCGGTTCCGGCCAGTTCATTCCGGGCTTTGAAGATCAGCTCGTTGGTGTCTCGGCTGGAGACGAGAAGGTTGTGGAAGTGACCTTCCCAGAAGATTACCCGGCAGAACACCTCGCTGGCAAAGTTGCCCAATTCGACGTGTCCGTGAAGGAAGTGTCAGCGCCGGGCGAAGCTGCTATCGACGACGAGTTCGCCAAGTCTCTTGGTCTTGAATCTCTCGACAAGCTGAAGGAAATCATCCGCGGCCAGATCGAGAGCCAGTACGGTGCCATGACCCGCCAGCGCGTCAAGCGCCAGCTGCTTGATGCGCTTGACGAAGCCTACAGCTTCGAACTGCCCGAAGCGCTGCTTCAGTCCGAATTCGACGTTGTCTGGAAGCAGGTCGAAGACGACATGAAGCGCAGCGAAAAGACCTTCGAGGACGAAGACACCACCGAAGAGGCTGCTCGCGAAGAGTACCGCAAGATTGCAGAGCGCCGCGTGCGTCTGGGTCTGGTTCTGTCGGAAATCGGTGAAAAGAACAGCATTCAGGTCACCGAGGAAGAGATCCAGAAGGCCCTCTATGACCGGATCCGCCAGTTCCCGGGTCAGGAACAGCAGGTTTTTGACTTCTACCGCAACAACCAGCAGGCTCTGGCTTCTCTGCGGGCGCCGATCTACGAAGAAAAGGTCGTCGACTACATGCTTGAGCTGGCGAAGGTGACCGACAAGACTGTCACCAAGGAAGAACTCGAAAAGCTGGTTGCCGAGGAAGAGGACGCAGCCTGATTGGCTCAGATCCTTCACATAAGCGGACGGCGCGGCTGCCGGTATAATCGAACCGTGGCTGCGCGTTTGCAATGACTTCCAGAACAAGGCGACATCCCTTATGTATGGGGTGTCGCTTTTTTCGAGTCGGGCTTCAGGGGCGGGACAATCCGTGTTGGACCGAAATCTGAACCTGGCATCGCCCCGTACGCCCCTGTACGGGGGCACTCTCAAGAAATTGGATGAGGTATGAAGGATCCTGTCGATATCTACATGAACACTCTCGTTCCGATGGTCGTGGAACAGACCAACCGGGGCGAGCGGGCCTTCGATATCTATTCGCGCCTTTTGAAGGAGCGTATTATCTTCCTGACCGGCCCGATTGAGGACCATCTGGCGGCTTTGGTCAGTGCGCAGTTGCTGTATCTGGAGGCGGATAATCCGAGCAAGGAAATCGCGCTTTACATCAACTCTCCGGGCGGCCTAGTGACTTCGGGGCTTGCCATTTACGACACGATGCAGTTCATCCGGCCTGCGATTTCGACCTTGTGCATCGGTCAGGCAGCCTCCATGGGGTCGCTGCTCCTGGCTGCTGGCGAAAAGGACATGCGCTTCTCCTTGCCGAATGCGCGCGTGATGGTGCACCAGCCTTCAGGCGGTTTCCGCGGGCAGGCAGCCGACATCATGCTGCATGCTCAAGAAATCTTGAAGATGAAGCGCCGCCTGAATGAAATCTATGTCAAGCACACTGGCCAGAGCCTCGACGATGTTGAAGCTGCGCTGGAGCGCGACAACTTCATGACGGCGGAAACAGCCAAGGAATTCGGGATAATCGACAGCGTGATCGCAGATCGTGCGAGTCTTGGTGGCGAAGCCGAATAATAATGCTACAAGGCAGTTTGCCGGTGCGTCAGCCGTGCTGGCAAACCGCCTTGGGCGGTTGAGGAAGAAGCTGATTCTCACCTTTGCCTTAAGCCTATGTTGATTTTTACGGGCCAAGCATGGTGACATCAGGTTATAAAGATTAGATACGCTCCCGAGCGACAACGTCGAGCCGGCTCGCCATCGCCCGCTCGATCAGGACAGGTAAGGGGGGTAACCGCCTCCCAAGGAACGCGGGGTTGATTATATGACTAAGGCCAGCGGCAGCGATTCCAAGAATACGCTCTACTGCTCCTTCTGCGGGAAAAGCCAGCATGAAGTGCGCAAGCTGATCGCCGGCCCGACTGTTTTCATTTGCGATGAATGTGTCGAGCTGTGCATGGACATTATCCGCGAGGAGAACAAGTCCTCGTTGGTGAAATCTCGGGACGGGATCCCGACACCGCAGGAAATTCGCGATGTGCTTGATGACTATGTCATCGGTCAGGCAAGCGCGAAGAAGGTGCTTTCGGTTGCCGTCCACAACCACTACAAACGCCTGAATCATGCGTCGAAGAACAACGACGTGGAACTCGCGAAATCGAATATCCTGCTGGTCGGACCGACTGGGTGCGGAAAAACCCTGCTTGCCCAGACCCTGGCGCGGATCCTTGATGTCCCCTTCACAATGGCTGATGCGACCACGCTCACCGAAGCGGGGTATGTCGGGGAAGATGTCGAGAACATCATCCTGAAGCTGCTGCAGTCGGCCGACTACAATGTCGAGCGTGCTCAACGCGGCATTGTCTATATCGATGAGGTCGACAAGATCAGCCGAAAGGCCGACAACCCGTCCATTACCCGCGATGTCTCGGGCGAAGGGGTTCAGCAGGCGCTTCTGAAGATCATGGAAGGGACTGTTGCCTCCGTTCCGCCCCAGGGCGGCCGGAAGCATCCGCAGCAGGAATTCCTGCAGGTCGATACGACGAATATCCTGTTTATCTGCGGCGGTGCGTTCGCGGGCCTCGACAAGATCATTTCGGATCGCGGCACCCAGACCTCGATCGGCTTCAAGGCCAAGGTTCAGGCGCCGGAAGACCGCCGGATCGGCGAACTGTTTTCAGCGCTGGAGCCTGAAGATCTGCTCAAGTTCGGTTTGATCCCGGAATTCGTCGGCCGTTTGCCGGTGATTGCGACCCTTGAGGATCTCGACGAGGACGCGCTTGTGACGATCCTGACCGAGCCTAAAAATGCGCTTGTGAAGCAGTATCAGCGGCTGTTCGAGATGGAAAACGTCGAATTGTCGTTCCATGAAGACGCTTTGAAGGCCATCGCCCGCAAGGCGATCGAGCGAAAGACAGGGGCACGTGGTCTTCGGTCCATTCTCGAGGCGATCCTGCTGGATACGATGTACGAACTGCCGGGCCTCAAGGGGGTCAAGGAAGTCGTGATTTCACCCGAGGTGGTGGAGGGTAAGGCGCGTCCGCTTTACATCTACGACGATCGCGAGGAAACGTCGGCAAGCAGCGCCTGACGACAGTGACGTGTTTGTTAGAATGCCGCCAGAAATGGCGGCATTTTGCGTTTGAACTGTCTGAAATCTGGCGCAAATTCGTTCCGGGCGCGGCAAATTGCAGTAGTCAACAGCCTACGCCGTGTTCCGCCCTTGGCCGCCTTGACAGCCGCCTGCCCGGTGTCCACCTAATAGGACAACGTGACGGTTCTGCGAACGTGGTTGTGCCCAATCGGGGCAGTCAGGTTCGGCCTCTCACGCAAGCGCCTGGCGCCTGCAGCCGTCCTTCAAGTGCTTTCCGTCGCCAGCAGATCCTGCAAGGGGCGGAGGGTGCGCAGAGAAAGGAAAAAAAATGAGCGAAACAGAAAACCGCTCGATTGAGGATGCCACCTCGGGGGTCTACCCGGTATTGCCCTTGCGCGATATTGTCGTCTTCCCGCACATGATCGTCCCGCTCTTTGTTGGCCGCGAAAAATCCATCCGCGCGCTTGAAGAGGTGATGGCGACAGACAAGCACATCCTCCTGGCCACTCAGGTGAATGCCGCTGACGATGATCCGAATGCGGATCAGATCTACAAGGTTGGCACGCTGGCCACGGTTTTGCAGCTCCTCAAACTTCCGGACAACACGGTCAAGGTTCTGGTCGAAGGCGGTGCCCGTGCCGAGATCGGCGAGTATTCCGGCCGTGAAGACTATTTTGAAGCAAATGCGACTGTGCTTCCGGAACGCGACGGTGAAAACATCGAGGTCGAGGCTCTGGCCCGCTCGGTGGTTGCGGAGTTTGAGAATTATGTGAAGCTCAACAAGAAGGTTTCTCCGGAGGTTCTTGGCGCGATCAACCAGATCGACGACTACTCCAAGCTGGCCGACACGATCGCCTCGCATCTGGCGATCAAGATCCCGGAGAAACAGGAAATCCTGGGCGTTGTGTCCGTCTCGGAGCGGCTGGAACGCGTCCTCGGCATGATGGAAAGCGAGATTTCCGTCCTGCAGGTCGAAAAGCGGATCCGCTCGCGCGTCAAGCGCCAGATGGAGAAGACCCAGCGCGAGTACTATCTGAATGAGCAGATGAAGGCCATTCAGAAGGAACTGGGTGACAACGAGGACGGCCGCGACGAGATTGCCGAGCTCGAAGAAAAGATCAAGAAGACACGCCTGACCAAGGAAGCCAAGGAGCGGGCTGCTGCGGAGATCAAGAAACTCAAGCAGATGAGCCCGATGTCAGCCGAAGCCACGGTTGTGCGGAACTATCTTGACTGGCTGATCGGGATCCCCTGGAACCGGAAGAGCAAGATCAAGCATGATCTGGCTTTGGCGGAAAAGGTGCTCGATACCGACCACTACGGTCTTGAAAAGGTCAAGGAGCGGATCGTCGAGTATCTGGCTGTCCAGGCACGTGCCAACAAGTTGAAGGGTCCGATCCTCTGCCTGGTAGGCCCTCCGGGCGTCGGCAAGACTTCCCTTGGCAAGTCGATTGCAAAGGCAACGGGCCGTGAGTTCGTGCGGATGTCGCTTGGTGGTGTCCGCGACGAGGCCGAAATCCGCGGCCACCGGCGGACCTATATCGGCTCCATGCCGGGCAAGGTCATTCAGTCGATGAAAAAGGCCAAGAAATCCAATCCGCTCTTCCTGCTCGACGAGATCGACAAGATGGGCATGGATTTCCGTGGAGACCCGTCTTCTGCCCTGCTCGAGGTGCTCGATCCGGAACAGAACAGCTCGTTCATGGATCACTATCTGGAGGTCGAATACGACCTGTCGGATGTGATGTTCGTGACCACGGCGAACACGTTGAACATACCGGCGCCTTTGATGGACCGCATGGAGATCATCCGGATTGCGGGTTATACCGAGGATGAAAAGGTCGAGATCTGCAGACGCCACCTGATCCCGAAAGCGGAGAAGGATCATGGCCTTCGTGACGGCGAATTCTCGATCGAGGACGATGCCCTGCGGTTTGTCGTGCGGCGTTACACCCGTGAGGCTGGTGTCCGTAACCTTGAGCGGGAAATGGCAACGCTCGCCCGGAAGGCTGTCAAGGACATCCTGATGAGCGAGAAGACCAGCATCACCGTGACCGAACAGGTGGTCGAAGACTACCTCGGCGTTCCGCGCTACCGGTATGGCGAGGCCGAGCTGGAAGATCAGGTTGGTGTTGTCACCGGGCTGGCATGGACCGAGGTTGGTGGCGAATTGCTGACGATCGAAGGCGTCATGATGCCTGGCAAGGGCAAGATGACCGTCACCGGCAACCTGAAGGACGTGATGAAGGAGTCGATTTCGGCAGCTGCATCCTACGTCCGGTCGCGGGCTGTCGAGTTCGGCATCGAGCCGCCTCTTTTCGACAAGAAGGACATTCACGTTCACGTTCCGGAAGGGGCGACGCCGAAAGACGGACCTTCGGCCGGTATTGCCATGGCGACCGCAGTGATTTCGACCATGACCGGTATTCCGGTACGCCGCGATGTGGCGATGACTGGTGAAATCACCTTGCGCGGCCGGATCTTGCCGATCGGCGGCCTCAAGGAAAAACTCCTTGCGGCTCTGCGCGGGGGTATCAAGACGGTGATGATCCCGGAAGACAACGCCAAGGACTTGGCGGATATACCGGATTCGGTGAAGAACTCGCTCGATATCATCCCCGTCTCCAGCGTCGACAAGGTGCTTGAGGTGGCCCTGACCCGGCTTCCCGAGGCCATCGAGTGGGATCAGGCGGCAGCGGATGCGGCTGCAAAACCTGCTGCGGTCGATGACGAATCGACCGGACTGCGGGCTCACTAGGGACCCGATTGTCCATATATGAAGCGAAAAGCCCCGGTTTGCCGGGGCTTTTCTTTTGAAAATCTCCGGAAATGGCGGAATTCTGCCAAATATCACTTGCGTTTAATCGATTTTGGTCCGACTTTCCGGCAACGGCGCCGACGGAGTCCGTTGGCTCACCGTCGTTTCTTAGAAAGGTATCTGCTATGAACAAGAACGATCTGATCGCAGCGGTTGCAGAAAAGACCGGCCTGACGAAAGCACAGGCTGGCGAAGCTGTTGACGCAACGTTTGACGCTGTCACCGAGACCCTGACGTCCGGCGACGAAGTCCGCATCATTGGCTTTGGCAACTTCTCCGTTTCAGAGCGCGCCGCCACCGAAGGCCGCAATCCGCGCACCGGTGAGACGATCCAGATCCCGGCTTCCAAAACCCCGAAGTTCAAGGCCGGCAAAGGCCTGAAGGACGCTGTAAACGCCTGATATAGACGTTTCGCGATCTTTTCGGATCAATTTCCCCGTAGGCTCCGCCTGCGGGGTTTTTTGTTCATGAGTGTTGTTGCCCGGCAGCGAGCGGGCCTGTGCCAAGTGTCCCGGGTATCAATCCCGGTTGTTGCCGGTGAGGGCGATGATCAGGTTTACGACGCCGAATACGAGAATTGCGCCAAAGGCGATGAGCCCGAACGTTCTGGTGTCGAGCCCCACATTGATGTTGAACAACAACACGACAACGGCGATGAGCGCGATAATCATGACCACGGCCAGAAGCGTATCTTTTGACATTGCGCAAGGCTCCCGGAAAATGGCTGGTGCGGACACTGATACCCTTGAACAATAAATGCCAACCAGATCCGGGCAAGCTCGTAAAACTCCCACCACCTTCAAGGGGTGGGGCCGGTCGACCGAGTGTCCTGCCAGCTTATCCACTGTGTTGAAAACTTCTCACAATTCGGCTTGCAAAGCGAACCGATTATGCCTAAAAGGCAGCTCTCGACGCGGCGGCGAGCCGCGCACGGGCGATTAGCTCAGTTGGTAGAGCGCCTCGTTTACACCGAGGATGTCGGGAGTTCGA
>NZ_SMMF01000372.1:0-750 GCF_009711355.1 Roseibium sp. RKSG952
CGGAAGACCTTCAGACGCCGGGAATGTGCCGCGAGGCAGTGAGACAATGCGGTGTGGCGTTGCAATATGTTCCGGAAGACCTTCAGACGCCGGGAATGTGCCTCGAAGCGGTCAGGCAAGACGGCTGGGCGTTGCGCGATGTGCCGGAGAGTCTCCGGACACCCGAGATCTGCCTCGAGGCGGTGAGACAGGAAGGCGCGGCGCTGGATTATGTGCCGGAAGCCCTCCGGACACCTGAGATGTGCCGCGAGGCAGTGATACAAAGCGGCGGGGCGTTGCGCGATGTGCCGGAGAGTCTCCGGACAGAGGAGATGTGCCTTGAGGCAGTGAGGCAAGACGGCCGGGCGTTGGAATATGTGCCGGAGAGTCTCCAGACGCGGGAGATGTGCCGCGAAGCCGTAAGGCAACACGGCTGGGCGTTGCTATGGATGCCGGACAACCTCCAGACGCGGGGGATGTGCCGCGAAGCCGTAAGGCAAGACGGCTGGGCGTTGTGCCTTGTTCCGAAAGTCCTCCGGACATCTGAGATGTGCCTTGAGGCGGTGAGGCAAGACGGGGCGTTATACTGTGTTCCAAAAGCCCTCCAGACGGAGGCGCGTTGGTATGGGTGCCGAAAGACCTCCGGACGCGGGAGATGTGCCGCGAGGCGGTGAGGCAAGACGTCGGGGCGTTGGCATATGTGCCGGATGACCTCCGGACATCGGAGGTGCGCCTCGAGGAAACAGAGCAGCCTAAATGGGTGGCAGCGAA
>NZ_SMMF01000647.1:0-3065 GCF_009711355.1 Roseibium sp. RKSG952
GGCAGGTCGGGTTCGCCGGACGCTCACCCTCAAATGATCGTCACGGAGCGCCCAGCTGCTGTCCGCCGGAAGCGCGGCCCGAGCAGTGCAAACAGGATGATGATGGCGATCTTCGGGTGAACATCCGAGGACATAACCACCCTTTACACCGAGGCGGCCAGCCGCAGGAAAATCGGCCTCGAACAAGGCAGCATTTTGGACCGAAACGAGAACAGATTTTGCCGCACCCTGCGCTTAGGCGCGGGGGAACGAGGCATAAACCCAACAAAAACAATTACATAAAAAAGTGGCGACCCCGGCAGGATTCGAACCTGCGACCATTCGCTTAGAAGGCGAGTGCTCTATCCAGCTGAGCTACGGGGCCTGAGTGTGCTTTTCGCACACTTATTTCTGACAGGAGCGGCACGGTAACGTCACCGGCTGCCGGCGTCGGACGTTAATGGGTCCAGGGAGAGACCCGATCAAACTTGAAATTGTCGGAATAGGATGCGCCGCGCACCTTGCGCTCGCGCGCGGCCTCGACGCGATGCGGGATCTTGTTGCGCCGCGCGTATTCGATGGCCTCTTCCCTGGTATCGAAATACAGCCGGACCTGACTCTTCATGTCCGATGACGATGTATATCCCATCAAGGGCTCGACGGAGCGCGGCACTTCCGGTTCGTAGTCAAGGACCCAACGGTGGGTCTTTGCCTTGCCAGATTGCATGGCCGTCTTAGCCGGCCGATAAATACGGGCCACCATCCTGCCGATCCTCATCAGTTCCTGTTGCGCGCTGTTTATCAAACAGGACGGCGGTGGTCCATGTTTTTTGACGTTTTCACCAGGAAGGATGCGAGACAGACGGCCAATGCCCCCAGAGTTCTACGCATGACAAACCAGACATCTATACAACCCCTGATCCTGAGTGCATGTTTAATAAAATACACCCAAGGAGCGTTACGGCTAGAGACACGCAAAGAGTTATAAGCTAAAATACAACAGCCGTTGAGTGCATTCGAAGCAGACGTAACGCAGCAGTGAAAGGCAACCCATCGCCGTGCTCACGATCAACCGCCCTATTTTTACAGAACTTGGCCCGAAAGCCATTGAAAAGGGCATTGCCGATCCAAAGTTATCGCTGTTTTACGAGAACATGATGTCCTCATCCGGCATCGTGACGGAAAAAATGCGCGATTTCATGCCGTATCTGAGCCTGTGCTCCGACAAGCTGGAAAACTGCGGGCCGCCGCCAATCTTTTACGTGGGCCGGCGCTCCAGCCAGCGTCTGCTTTTTGGTGATGACTGGGCACACCAGCAAGGCGAAGCCCTGCGGACGCCTGACCCGGAGCTGGAGTTTGCATCCGCCGACGGTTACCGGGCCGCCCTCGCCGGAAAGCCCTACTATGGCTACGCCAGAACCACGCTGCACTTTCAGGGCGCCAGCGTCGATATCGCTTTCGAGCGCCTGATCCTGACCCTGAAGCCCTCGCCACACTCAAACCGGAGGTTCTGTACCTATTTCGGGGTTATTCAGGATCTGCACCGGCTTCGGCAAGAATAGACTTGGCCAGCACAATCAAATCGGAACGGGTCGAATAGACAAGCCAGTCATCCGGCCGGATATGCGCAGGTGGCGTGACCCAGTGCGTTCCCCGCGGCGCGAATCGGCGATACCCAACCCTGAGACCGAAGCCCTTCAGGGCACTCTTCTCAGCCATCAATCCATAGAGATAGTCCGGTGACCACTTCAGAAGGGACACCAGGAACCCCATTTGCGTCAAGGCTTCGGCAAGCCCCTTGCCGCGCATGTCACCGCGCAGCCACAGGTTCCCATGATAGACGATCCGCCCCCTCATGGCATAGGCATCGCTGGCATGCTCATGACCAAGCTCGGCCTGCGCGCAAGGGTCGACAAAAATCCGCCGATGCTGCTGCCTCCAATGTTCCGCAAGACTCCGGTCACTCAATTCCTCGACCTTGGCCGCCTGAACGGACACCGGCATGCCGGACTTGTCCCATGCACCAATCCAGAAGGCCATGGAGCCATGAAGGTCAAAAAAACGGCTTGAAAAATCCTCCATCAGGTACCGGTCCGCGGTCGCGCGAATGGTTTTTTCGAATTCCGGAAAATCGGTACTCTCACGCAGGGTCAGTCCCTCACCCTCGATCCGCCCCTTCAGTTTTGCCAGCGCGGATGTGACAATCAACGTCGTATCAGTGGTGTGTTCCATATACATGGGCGGTCACCGTTCTTCTGACATAAGCTTCATAAAACACAAATAGTGTGATCAAATCCGCGCATATTTTGAAGCTTTACGTTGTGGTCAACAAAGGTCTTCACCAGAAAACGCACTTTCAATCTCTCATATTCCACCAAAACCGCGCACGTCTCTTGCCAATCAAATCACCATAGCGCGATTAGAGGTTTTTAACACCTTGAAATTGCAACAATCGAAAGCACGGCACCCTCCTGTCAGCCACCGAATTGCCCAGACATTTATTACTGACTTTCTGGACCGGGACCTGTGAAACCGGGCAGGCTCTGACTCCCTCGACCACGAGACATCAAAGGTTAGCTGAAGACCTGCGGCAAATGAAAATGGAGACCCGAAAAGCAGCAGCACTTTTACGGATGGACCGCCCTCTTTTCTTGCCGAACAAAGCTACGGAAGGCACTACCCGTTATCCGCCCGGCAGATCCACCCCGCCCGGACACCGCGTTGAAAGCTGCGCAGGACAGCCGACAAGAGCCGCGCTTCAAGGAAGACGAGCAACACGCTTCGCGCCGGAAAATTCAAAGAGTGAGAAAGTGGTCGGGGCAGCAAGATTCGAACTTGCGACCCTCTGGTCCCAAACCAGATGCGCTACCAGGCTGCGCTATACCCCGAGCAGTTGATTTGTGCGGATTTAACGGCACAGGCAGCCTGCGTCAAGTGAGAACAAAACCGGAAAACAATCCAGCTGTGGACAGCCGGGAGCAAAAGAGTCCCGAAATAGTCCCGAAGGATGTTCATATCCTGTTCCCTGCCCCTGTCCGCCCCCCCTAGTGTCCGTTCCGTAAACCCGGCCTTTATGACGGGCAGGT
>NZ_SMMF01000642.1:0-2976 GCF_009711355.1 Roseibium sp. RKSG952
AAACCGCACGCTGATCAGCGTGCGGTTTTTTGTTGGTCCGTCTACTGGAATGCGGTTTCGGCAAAGCTGCGCAGCTTGCGCGAATGGAGCCGGTCGCTTGGCATGTCGCGCAGTTTCTCAAGCGCCCGGATCCCGATTTCCAGATGCTGGGCAACCTGACGCTTGTAGAAATCGGTTGCCATGCCCGGCAACTTCAGCTCGCCGTGAAGCGGCTTGTCGGAAACACACAGGAGCGTTCCATAGGGAACCCGAAACCGGAACCCGTTGGCCGCGATCGTGGCCGATTCCATGTCGAGTGCAATCGCCCGGGATTGCGAGAAACGCTGCACAAGACCTTTCTGGTCCCACAGCTCCCAGTTCCGGTTGTCGATGGACGCCACGGTTCCTGTCCGCATCACCCGTTTCAAGTCATAGCCGTCCAAGCCCGTGATTTCGCCAACGGCCTCTTCCAGCGCAACCTGCACTTCCGCCAGCGGCGGGATCGGGACCCAGACCGGCAGGTCCTGGTTAAGCACATTGTCCTCACGGACATAGCCATGAGCCAGTACATAGTCGCCAAGGGTCTGACTGTTGCGCAGACCCGCGCAGTGCCCAAGCATAAGCCAGGCATGCGGGCGCAGAACCGCAATATGGTCGGTAATGGTTTTCGCGTTTGACGGTCCCACCCCGATATTCACCATGGTAATGCCGCCATGGCCCTTGCGTTTCAGGTGGTAGGCCGGCATTTGCGGCAACTTGGCCGGGGCTGCGCCGCTCGACGGTTCGGTATCGCCTGCAAGCGTGACCAGATTGCCGGGTTCGACAAAGGCCTCATACCCGCTGTCCGGATCAGCCAGCAATGCTTGAGACATCCGGCAGAATTCGTCGATATAGAACTGATAGTTCGTGAAAAGCACGAAGTTCTGGTAATGCTCCGCAGCCGTTGCCGTGTAGTGCTGCAACCGGTGCAGCGAATAATCGATCCTGGGTGCGGTGAAGGATGACAGCGGCAGGATGCCGTTTTCCGGCTCATATGTGCCGTTCGCAATCGAGTCATCCATCACCTGCAGATCAGGCAGATCGAAGAAATCCGCCAGCGGCTGGTCGAGACTTGCAGCCGCTGCCCCGCTTTCCACATGGGTCCCGTCATAAAACGCGAAATGAAGCGGGATCGGCATATCGGATTCGCCAACCAGCACCGGCGCTTCATGATTGCGCATCAAAAGGGACAACTGATCGGCCAGATACTCCTTGTAGAGATCGGGCCGGGTCACCGTGGTGGCATGAACTCCGGGGCGGGAGACAAACCCATAGGCAAGACGGCTGTCGAGCCGGGCATGGCTTTCGGTCTGGATCTGGATCTGCGGGTAATAGGCGCGGTATCGGACATTCTGGTCGGAGCCTTCGATGACCTTGTTGAAGGCATTGCGCAAGAAGGCCGTGTTCGCCTCGAAAATCTCGGTCAGCCGCTTCACGGCGAGCTTGGGGTCGGTAAAGGATTCCATCGGATAGGCTGGCGCAAGCGCGATTGGCCGGGAAGATTGCCTGCTAAAAAATCCGGAAGACTTGTTCAATTATTTTCTCCTTATTCTTGTTTGTTAACCGGCCAATTTCGGGGTTAGGTCACTTGTCGTCAAGTGCATTAACAGCTAATTTTGAATTATTTTTCACAATAGGAAGTAATTTTCATTTCGCGGATAGGCCCGGCTGATGGCCCGCCTTTTCCCGGTACTCGAAAAGTTGCAAGGCCACCTCCCCTCGTATAGTGCGAAAAAACACTGCTAGAATAACTGATCCGTCAATCCACCTGACCGGGAGACCAGTATGCGTTCTTTCTTGTCCGCTGCCGCGGGACTTTTCGCCCTGACCTCTGTCCTTGCCTCGACGGCCCAAGCCGCTGATCTGCCTGACCTCAAGGGCAAGGAAGTGGTCGTGGCCACGGAAAACGCCTACCCTCCCCTGCAGTTTGTCGACCCGAAAACCGGTGACGCGGTTGGTTGGGAATATGATGCCATGGCGGAGATCGCCAAGCGCCTGAACATGACGGTTTCTTATGAAAACATCAGCTGGGACGCCATGATCCCGGCTGTCTCGCGCGGCGAGTATGAAGCCGGCATGACAGGGATCACCATTCGAGAAGACCGCGCCCAGCAGGTCGATTTCTCGGCTCCCTACATGCGCTCGGAAATGCTGATGCTGGTCGCCGCAGACGAAGACCGGTTCGCCAATGCCCGCGACTTTGCAGCGGACGAAGACCTGCTGATCGGCGCACAGCCCGGCACGACACCCTTTTATGTTGCGGTCTATGATGTGCTTGACGGCGACGAAGCCAATCCGCGCATCAAGCTGTTCGAGACGATTGGCGCCGCCATTCAGGCCTTGCGCGCGGGCGATGTCGACATGGTCCTGACCGACAGCACGGGCGGCAACGGCTACGTTGCGGCCTATCCCGATACTTTCAAGCTGGTTGGCGAGCCTCTTGGAACCGAGGACTTCGGCTTCATCTTCCCGAAAGGCTCCAACCTGGTCGAACCGTTCGACGCCGCTATTGCCAGCATGAAGGCAGATGGCACCCTTGATGCGCTCAACAAGAAATGGTTCGTCGACTACAGTTTCGGCCAGTAGCGCCAGTTTCAGACACATCAAGAACGGGCCGATCTCCGTTTTTCCCGTGCGCCTGCCGAAAGCCGGATATGCAAAAGCAACAAGAAAAACAAGACTTTCCCTATTGGCTTTTGGCAGCCGTCGTGATCGCCGGTTGCTTTTTCTATCAGATCGCGGAGAATGAACTTTATTCTCAGGTGATGGCGACGGTTTCGAAAGGCGCCGGCATCACCATCTTCGTTACCCTTGCCGGCTTTGCGCTTGCCTCCATGCTCGGGCTGTTGCTCGCCGTTGCCTCCCTCTCGCGGTTTCTGTTTCTCCGCCAGGCAGCACGCTTTTACATTGAAATTGTTCGCGGCCTGCCTGACCTGCCCCGATTTTCAGGGCCACTCG
>NZ_SMMF01000129.1:0-278 GCF_009711355.1 Roseibium sp. RKSG952
AATGTGCGAAAAATTTTATACGTTATCCGAGCAATGTCTCGATGCCGTCGCAGTGAATCCAGTCCACTAACGTTACAACTGGTAGGTAATTTAATGCAGGATACTTGTCATTAGCGACATCACATCTTGCAGTGATCGTCAGTCCATGTACACGCTTGTCGCGGTACCTATCTGCAACGGCGCAATTGAACAGCGTTCCTTGAGTGATTTTCCCCAAAAACGGCTTCGAGATATTCATTATACTCCGGGTCCTCGAAAATCCGACTTTGTAGGGTTGA
>NZ_SMMF01000222.1:0-399 GCF_009711355.1 Roseibium sp. RKSG952
ATATTACTTTCAATTATTTATATTTTTGTATATGGTTATTATTGGCGCGTTGGATTGATCAGCAGCAATATAACACTTATTAATTCAGTGGGTTCTATCGCTTACCTTTTGTTAATGTTTTTATTTTTTTATGGCACCTTTTGCTTTGATCCCTCTCCATCATACCATAGCGTGCGTATGGCTTATTCATCTTTATTTGGACCTTTATTCCCATTTATAGCGGCTGCTGGCTCAATAGTTTTTCCTTTTGCTATTTTTCCGCTGTTTGCAATCCTTATTCGACTGATCGTGCGCAGGCAAAACCTTGTCTAAAATTGAACCAGTCATATCAGGAATGCGTCAACGGCGGCGTAATGTCAGGCCTGTGGGCGGCTTAAAAGCCGGACGCTTGCGGCGTGC
>NZ_SMMF01000256.1:0-442 GCF_009711355.1 Roseibium sp. RKSG952
AAAGTGCGAAAGATCTTTGACACTACCCCCGAAACGCTGGGAACTCTTTCAGCAACCCGCACTGGCAAAGCATGACCTCACAAAAGCAGGCTTGCAAAATTAACAAGTGAAGCGGCCCGGCCCTCCCGAAGGGAAAATCAATGAACCCTATGCAAGAACTCACTTCATCTGATTGCTCTTCTCGGCGCTTGGCGCCTTTTTTAGCGCCACAAACCGAAAATAAATCTAGCTATTATAATAGACAGACAAATAAAGCTACCTAGGAGCATACCCCGCACATATTTGGACTCGATTCCAAAGTAATTGAACACAGCATAAACAACAGGAAACATGAGCAAGGAATAAATTACAACTTTGTATCCTTTCCAAATCTAGCTCGCAGTCTTACTGTCGCTCACATTTTACTCCTGTTGGTGGATTCAAGCGCGAAGTGCAACACAGT
>NZ_SMMF01000899.1:0-41440 GCF_009711355.1 Roseibium sp. RKSG952
CAAGGCGGAAACCGCCTTGAAAGGCGTTCCTTGAACACTTCATCTCCGTCCCAAACAGATGACATTGGGCAGAATTGGCGCGTTTAGCTGCACAGACAAGCACTATGCAAAGGTCTCTCAGAATGTGAAACCAAAAGTAAATGCAATGCCTTTCTGGCAAGGAGGGGCATTTTCGTGGTAACTGGACGGCTTATCCGCGTTGATCCGCCCGATCAGAAAAAACTGCAACAGGGCGCCGTTCGAGCATGATCGCGGCGGCCACCGATGCGGTGACCGCGACTACGCCAATACCCATGGCGGCCAGCATCGGCCAGACGGTGCCCGGCCACATGGCTTCAGATACCGCCCAAGCCACGAGAGCACTTGTCAGCGCGCCGAACCCCACCTGCAAGGTCCCTGCAAGACCAGCTGCCGCACCTGCCAGATCCGGACGCACACTCACGGCCCCTGCAATTGCACTGGGCAAGCAGATCCCATTCCCGATCCCAACCAGCACCATCGGCAGAAAAATCGAGAGCGGCGTGCGCATTCCCGCATATGCAGCCAAGGAAATGACGAACACGGCAACGGCAGACAGCACCGAGCCGATCACAACCATCCTGATAATGCCGAGGCGTTCCGACAGGCGTCCGGACAGGAAGTTTCCAATCAGGTACCCACCTGCGACGAACATGAAATAAAAACCCATTTCGGACGGTTCCAGCCCAAGCACCTCTGCGGCGATGAAAGGCCCGCCGCCAAGATAGGCAAAATAAGCGGAGGCCGTGAACATGGCCGTCAGGGCAAAGGCCCAGAATTGCGGCGCGCGGCCAAGGGTTTGGTAGTTTCGGGCAAGGCTGGCGAAGTCGCCTTTGGCTGTGAGATTATGGTTCGTTTCCGGCAAATGCGTTAGCACGGCCGCAAACACCATCACTCCGGCAACCAGGATCAGCCAGAACCCGCCTTCCCATCCGAAGCTCCGGTCGAGCATCCCGCCGAGAGCGGGAGCCACCATTGGTCCGACCGCCATCCCCATGGTGACGTAACCGATCATTCCGGCCGCCTGGTCACGGGAGCATAGATCCTTGACGATGGCACGCCCGATCACCAGTCCGGCACAGCCTCCCGCACCCTGGATCACCCGGGCCGCAATCAGGAATTCCACACTGGGTGCGACCAGGCAGAGTACCGAACCAAGGACAAAGGCCGCCATACCGGCGACAATCACCGGGCGCCGGCCGTACCGGTCCGACAACGGGCCAAGAAACAGTTGGGCAACAGCAACAGCCCCCAGATAAACCGACATGGTCAACTGGATCTGTGCCTGATTCGTGTGAAATGCGTCCACCATTCCCGCCATCGACGGCAGGTAGATCGTCATCGCGAGAGGACTGATGGTGGAGACCGCAATCAGGATCCAGAGCGACGGTGCAGGCCTTGCGGCGTGCCGCCCTGATTGCGGAGTTTCATTGATGAGATCGACCGACATGCGCCAAAAGGACCGTTCCAAGAATTGCCCACAACCCTAGTTAACAACCACAACAATATCAACCTATGATGCGGAGGGGCGTATCCTAAATGACGGCAAGGTTGCAATGCGTACGTTTTACATGTCTTTCCGAACGCTCGGCATGTGGATGAAATTCGGCATCTCAGTCTCCCCCCTAAACAATCCCCCGCACGTCAGTTTGGCCGCCCATGTCGCGTGCGGCCCGACAGAAACGAGGGTTGGCTGTTACCGTTTTGGTGTCCACAAAGCGTGATCTGGTCACAACCGCTTCACTCCAGATCAATCCTGCCTTTGACCTCGTGAACAAAGGTCGTCCCGTCGATCGTCAGCACGACCCTTGCCTCCAGATGACCGCTGTCCTTGCCGCTTTCACGCACATGCGCCTCGATTGCCTGTTGCGATGACACGCCGACCTGCTTGAGAAACTTGCGCAAGGACATGTTGAAATTCGCTTCGTTCATATTCGTGCCTCCCGTTTGGCCCAGAGGGGTGGCCGGGCGATGACCGCCCCTCCGGTGGTGCCATGCCCGCAAGTTTCGCGAAGGCTTGCCAAAACGTCAATCCAAAGCGGTCCGCTGACACGGCAATAAAAAAAGCAGCGCTGACAGCGCTGCTTCCGGTGACGATGGCTCAAGACGGCAGGTTCGAAGGATCCTCAGCCGCGATGCCGGCTATTCAATCACGATCCTGGGCGCGCTCCGCCCCGTATCCGCCTCAAGCCGGTCGACTTCGGCCAGCATTTTCCGGGCGATGTCCTTGTAAATGGTTGCATGTGGCCCGTCCGGGTCAGACACGACCACAGGTTCGCCCGAATCGGACGTCTCGCGGATCCGCATGGTCAGAGGCACTTCGCCCAGGAATGGAACACCAAGCTTTTCAGCTTCCGCGCGCGCGCCGCCGTGCCCGAAAATGTCGTGACGGCTCCCACAATCGGGACACACGAAATAACTCATGTTCTCGACAATGCCGAGGACGGGCACATCGACACGGCGGAACATGTTGAGCCCCTTGCGGGCATCGATGAGTGCAAGGTCTTGTGGCGTCGAGACAATGACAGAGCCTGCGAGCGGCACCTGCTGCGCCATGGTCAGCTGCGCGTCGCCCGTTCCCGGCGGCATGTCGACAACAAGAACGTCCAGTTCGCCCCAGGCGACTTCCCGGAGCATTTGCGTCAGGGCCGAGATGACCATCGGCCCGCGCCAGATCATCGGTGTTTCCTCCTCGACGAGAAACCCCATGGACATGACCTTCACGCCATAGCCTTCCAGCGGCTTCATGATCCGGCCAGAGACCGGCTCCGGGCGGCCGTGAACGTTGAACAGGCGCGGGATGGAAGGCCCGTAGATATCCGCGTCGAGAACGCCCACCCGCAGGCCATTGGCTTTCAGGCCCAGCGCCAGATTGGCGGTCGTGGTCGATTTGCCGACACCGCCCTTGCCCGACGCCACCGCGATGATCCGCTTGACACCCGGCACACCGGCCTTCTGGCCAGGTTTCTCGCCGGGGGTGCCCGGATTTCCGCCTGATGAGGGCGGTGCACCACGCGATGCCATGCCGCCTTGCGCCGGCCGCGGGGCGGCTGGCCGGGACGCGGGGCTTCCGGGCGCGCGCTCTGCTGTCAGCGCAACCATCGCGGTTTCGACACCGTCGAGTTCAAGAACCACCTTTTCAGCCGCTTGCCGCAAGGCCTCAAGCTCCTGCGCCCGTTCGGCTGGAACCGTGATCGAAAAGGCTACCCGGCCATCGGAGACAAACACATCGGAGACAAGACCGAGCGAAACGATATCGCCCTCCAGATCTGGCCCCTTGATTCGCGAAAGCCGCTCCAGAACCGATTTTTTTAGGGTGTCGCTCATGCGCTCATTCCGTTTGTTTGAAATCGGGCTTAACCTAGTCACCCGAGCGCGGGCGTCAATTGGCGGCCTTCGGCAAAGACTGGAAAAGCGGACAGGACAGCGTGGCTTTGACACCCGATCAGGGCTTCGGGAAGGCGGTCACGCCATGCTTCGGTAGCCGGCAGATGAAAAGGTGTTCCAGACCACACCGTCTTTCCGCGCTTGCGTGTACTTAGGATTCTTTGCAATGTGACCGCGCCTTTCCGGCGCTCCCTTCCCTTTCCCTTTTCCGGGCAGTTCCATGACGTCACTTCTCATCACCGCGACAAACCGCGGCATCGGCCTTGAACTCGCACGCCAGGCCATCGGCCGCGGGTGGCTGGTTTACGGCTCCGCACGCACCCGCGAACAGGCCGAGCTTACCGGCAGGGAGCTTGGATCTGACCGGTTCGTGCCGTTGGTGTTCGACGTGACCGATCACACGGCCGTTGCCAATGCAGCTGCGGAAATCGATGCACCGATAGATGTTCTGATCAACAATGCCGGGATCATCGGCCCTGACCGGCAGGCAACGCTGGACATGGATTTTGCAGGCTTCGCCAAGACCCTCGAAATCAACACCCTCGCCCCCCTCGCCGTCGCACAGGCGTTTTTGCCGCACCTGAAAAGATCGGAAAACGGCCGGATCGTGACCATTTCCAGCCAGATGTCATGGATGGGCTATGCCAAATCCGATCGAATCGCCTATCGCGCCTCCAAGGCAGCCGTGAACAAGGTGATGCAGGGTCTTTCCACGGACCTGAAGCCGGACAACATTACGGTCGCGCTGGTCGACCCGGGCTGGGTCCGGACGGATATGGGCGGGCCCGAAGCCGACAATGACCCGGTAGACGTGGCAGGCGGTATTCTCGATCTTGCCGGCGGATTGACACAGTCGCAGACCGGACGGTTCTTCAAATGGAATGGCGAAGAACGCGATTTCTAGGAACACCAGCGGTGCTTGGCCCGTGTGCTCTGCAAGAAAGGCGCACACGGCCAAATCTACGCTCTCTTGCCATGACCATTGCGCCGGACGCCCGAGTCCGAGCGGGCACGTCATCTATTTGAACTGCTACTCACCTCCCCGACAACGGATTGACTGAAATGAGCTGGCCTGCCCCGATCACACTTGAAGGCGTGCATGTTCGTCTTGCCCCCCTTTCTCATACCCATGCGCCGGATCTCCGGGACGCCGCCCGCGACGGTGACTTGCACAAGCTTTGGTATACGAGCGTGCCCGCTCCCGATGCGATCGAAGCGGAAATTGATCGCCGCCTCGGCCTGCAGCAACAGGGCGGGATGCTGCCGTTTGCAGTCATCAAGCCGGACACGGGCCAGGCTGTCGGCATGACCACCTACATGAATGTGGATGCAGCGAACAAACGTGTTGAAATCGGATCGACATGGTACCGGAAAGCCGTGCAGCGGACACCGCTCAACACCGAAGCCAAGCTGCTGCTGTTACACCATGCCTTTGATGCCCTCGACTGTATTGCGGTCGAGTTCCGGACCCATTTCCTCAACCGGCAAAGCCGTACCGCAATCGAACGTCTCGGCGCCAAACTCGACGGCATCCTGCGCTCCCACCAGAAAATGCCGAACGGCTCGCTTCGCGACACGGCGGTTTATTCGATCATTGCCTGCGAATGGCCGGCGGTGAAAGCGGGTCTGGAATACAGACTGAACCCAGACTCATTGCATGACGCAGGGAAATAAAACACTTACGGGCAAATTCTTCCGATTTTAAGAGAATGTGAAGAAATGAGGCGCAGCCTGTTTTCATCGGGACGTCAACTCGATGAGGTGCACGATGCAGGTATATCGCATTTGCTATCGGGCCAGGATCAACTGGCTGCGCCTCAGGTTGTGCCTGTCCGATGAAATCGAGCATTCCCTCTCGCGGATCCGGCAGATCAACCGGCGCGCCGGGGTGACGGGTGCCCTGCTGATGACCGACAATTACATGATACAGCTGCTGGAAGGCGATACAGGCCGTGTGCTTGAAACACTTTACTGCGTGATGGGCGACCCGAGGCTGAGCGATTTCGAGGCGATTTTTCACGAACCCTCGCGTGACCGATTGTTTCCGGACAGTCTGATGTTTTTCCGGGACCTCACCGAGAGGGATGGCCCCAAACGCCATGCACAGCTGCGGTCCCTGATAGACCGGCCCTCCCCCCTCTCGCGGCAGGAAGGGCTCGATGCCTTCAGCACCTTCGCGGACGATGTAGCCCAAGGACGGCTGACCAACGGCATGATGATGATTTGAACTATAGACCCGATCGCCTCAACCGGCATCGAACCACTTCGCGCTGGACGCGCCTGCCTTGAACCGAATAGGCTTTAGCCACGCCCCCTCCAAGGCTTCAGTCTTTCTATGCCGTCAGTCTATCCATCCTACCAGACAGTTTGGGCAGGCTTCCTGTCAGCCGTGATCGGCGTCGCCAGTTCATTTGCGGTGGTCATTCACGGACTGACCCATGTCGGGGCCACTATGGCCGAAGCAACCAGCGGCCTGATGGCGCTGTACATCTCCATGGGCATTTGCGCGATTGTCGTGAGCCTGGCTCTGAAAATGCCGGTTGCAATGGCCCAGTCGATGCCCGGAGCAGCGCTTCTGGCGACAACCGGCGCAGTTGCCGGCGGCTTTCCCGCAGCCGTCGGGGCGTTCATCCTGTGCGCCGGCCTGATCATGTTGTCAGGGTTGTTCCGCCCGTTAACGCGGCTGGTTTCCGCTGTTCCGATGCCGCTTGCCAACGCAATGCTTGCCGGTGTCCTGTTCGGGCTTTGCCTCGCACCGGTCAAGTCTGTGGCCCTCGCTCCGCTCGAGGCCCTGCCGGTGATTGCCGTATGGGCTATCGGCCTCCGCTTCTTCCCGCTTTTTTCAATGTTGCTGGCACTCGCTGTCACCGTGATCCTGACCTTTACAGTTGGAACGCCCGATCAGCTGGACAGGATTTCCGCTTTTGCCAAGCTGGAGTTGGTGCCCCCCGTGTTCACATGGCAAGCGATTGTAGGCATTGCCCTGCCGCTTTATCTGGTCACGATGGCATCACAGAACATTCCAGGCGTTGCCGTCCTCGCGGCCTATAAATACAGCCCCGAACCGGGGAAACTGTTTGCAGCAACCGGCTTTTTCAGTTTCCTGAGCGCCCCGTTCGGCGGCCATGCCATCACATTGGCGGCAATCACGGCTGCCCTTTGTGCTGGAGAAGATGCCGATCCAGCACCGGAACGGCGATATTGGGCTGCAGTTTTCGGCGGTGTTTTCTACATTGTCCTCGGGTTATTTTCCGGGCTGGTGTCCGCATTCATTATGGCAACCCCGGACCATCTGATCACTGCACTGGCGGGCCTGGCATTGATCGGCGCGTTCGCTCAGGCGGTGATATCAGCGACCCGCGAGGCGGCCACCAGAACACCTGCAATCATCACGTTTCTGGTGACAGCATCAGGGGTTCCGATTGCCGGTGTCTCCAGCGCATTTTGGGGATTGGCCGCCGGTGGGGCCTTTTTCGCGTTGATGCGGTTCAAACGGCCGCGCTAAGCCCTTGTTCAAATGGATTATGTCACCATACTCAGGGCAAATGTAATTGCGGAGCCGTCTGTGTCTGAAACCTATCTTGTGAAGCCTGATCCGAAAGACCCCGCCTTGTCGGTCACAATCGGCGGCCTCGACCAGAACGGAAACCCGGTCGATACCCGGGTCGTGACCGAAAAGGCCCTGACACTTTTCCTGAACTCGCAGGAAGTGGTGACCATGATGACCATCGGCGACCATCCCGACCTGCTGGCCGTTGGCTATCTCAGGAACCAGAACATGTTGCGCGATGACGATGTCATCACCGGCATCGATTACGATGATGATCTGGAGGTCGTGGTCGTGCGCACCGAGCGCGAGACCAATTACGAGGACAAGCTCAAGAAGAAGGTCCGCACCTCCGGCTGCGCGCAAGGAACCGTCTTTGGAGATGTCATGGACAGCTTCGAAGGCATCACCCTGCCCAACGCCGAATTGCGGACCTCCTGGCTCTATGCCTTGACCAGGGCCATCAACACGACGCCGTCGCTTTATCTGGAAGCGGGCGCGATCCATGGCTGCGTCCTGTGTCAGGAAGACCGGCCTCTGGTTTACATGGAAGACGTTGGCCGCCACAACGCAGTCGATAAAATCGCGGGCTGGATGGCGCTGAACAAGGTTTCGCCAAAAGACAAGATATTCTACACCACCGGACGGCTGACGTCCGAGATGGTGATCAAGACGGTGCTGATGGGCATTCCGGTTCTGGTGTCGCGTTCCGGCTTTACTGCGTGGGGCGTCGATCTTGCCCGTCAGTCAGGATTGACCCTGATCGGACGGGCCCGGGGAAAGCGCTTCACCGCGCTTTCCGGAACCGAACGCATGGTATTCGACCTTGACCCGGCAACCGTTGACGACGAGCCGGTACGCGCCTCCAGAAAAGGGAGCTTGGCAGCGGAATGACCTCGGGTTTGGCCCAGCCGAACATCTTAGCTTGCATCCTCGCAGGCGGACAGTCGCGCCGCATGGGCGGTGGCGACAAGACGCTTCTGGAACTTGGCGGCAAGCCCATGCTTTCAGTGATTTTGGAGCGGCTGACGCCGCAAGTGGACACGATTGTGCTCAATGCCAATGGCGACCCGGCACGGTTCCGGGATTTTGGCCTGCCCGTCGAGCCCGATCCGGTCGGCGGTTTTGCAGGGCCGCTTGCGGGCATTCTGGCAGGCATGAACTATGCGAGACGGCAACGCGGCACCATCACCCATGTGATTTCGGTAGCCGCCGATACGCCTTTCTTCCCCAAGGACTTGGTGAAACGCCTGTGTGATGCGGTCCCGCAAGACCAGACAGTGATCGCCCTGGCCAGTTCGCACGAGAAGCTGCATCCGGTGTTCGGACTGTGGCCTGTTGCGCTGGCTGACGATCTGCATCATTGGCTTGCCAGCGGCCAGAACGGCAAGGTTCTGGCGTTTGTCGATGGCTATGACAGCGTCGAAGTGGCTTTCGACACGGCCGCAGAAACCGGCCTTGACCCATTCTTCAATGCCAACCGGCCGGAAGACCTGGCAACGGCACGTTCCGCGATGAACGCGATTGCTTCATGAGCCAGAACCGCGTCTTCGGGATTACCGGCTGGAAGAATTCCGGCAAAACACAGCTTGTCACCCGGCTGGTCGCCGAATTCACCCGGCGCGGCTACAAGGTGTCGACCGTCAAGCACGCCCACCACAATTTCGATATCGACCGGCCCGGCGCCGACAGTTACCGGCACAGGGAAGCCGGTGCAAGCGAAGTCGCTCTTGTTTCCGGGCGCCGCTGGGCCCTGATGCATGAACTTCGCGAGGAGCTCGAACCGCCGCTTGAGGAGATCCTTTCCCGGCTGGCTCCCTGCGACCTTGTGCTGATTGAAGGTTACAAGCGGGAGCACCACCCCAAGATCGAAGCCCGCAGGGTAGATGCCAGCAACACGGCCCCGCTCGCTGTGGAAGACCCCAACATTCTGGCAATTGCCGCCGACCATGCACCGGAAGGCGAAAGCCTGCCGCTGTTCGATCTAGATGACGTACCGGGCATGGCCGATTTTATCGCAAATGCGGTTGACCTTCCGCAGCCGGCAGAAGGGGTTCTGCCATGAGCGGAAAGCCACTGATCGATGACTGCTTCCTGCACGACAAGGACCGGTTGCGGCACGGCGAAGCCCTTCAGATCCTGAAGGACCGCTTGTCGCCGGTTGCGCAGACCGAGACAGTCCCGCTGGAACAGGCCCATGGACGGATCCTCGCCGAGACGGTCACAGCTCCGCGCGACATCCCGCTGACCGACAATGCAGCCGTCGACGGATATGCCTTCCGGCATGCGGATTATGAACCTGCTGGCGGGTTCTTCCGGCTCGAGCAGCGTATCGCTGCCGGTCATCCAAGCGAGCGCCCGATCGGTCCTTGGGCCGCAGCGCGCATCTTTACCGGGGCTGTCATGCCGGCGGGCACCGACACGGTCGCGATGCAGGAAGACTGCGAGCGCCACGACCAGGACGGACAGCACTTTGTCATCGTTCCGCAGGGCCTGAAACCGGGAGCCAACCGGCGCCGCGCCGGTGAGGATGTGAAGCGAGGGTCCGTCATTCTTGATGCGGGCATTCGATTGAAACCGCAGGATCTTGCGTCAATTGCCTCAACCGGCAAGGCAAATGTCGAGGTTTATCGAAAGCTGCAAGTCGCCCTGATATCGACGGGTGATGAAATCCGGCGGCCGGGGACGGATCTGCCGCCCGGCGGTGTCTACGATTCCAATCATTTCCTGCTGCGCGGCCTGTGCGAAACCATGGATGTCGAGGTCTCCGATCTGGGCGTCCTGCCAGACACCGCGGACGCGGTGGAGGCAGCCCTTGCCGCAGCCTCGCGGGAAGCCGATGTCATCCTGACCACCGGCGGCGCCAGCCGGGGCGAGGAAGATCACATCCTGTGGAGCCTCGACCGGCTCGGATCCCGGCACATGTGGCAATTGGCAATCAAGCCGGGACGCCCGATGATGTTCGGCCAGATTGGCAGTTGCGTGCTTTTGGGCCTGCCCGGCAATCCGGTGGCTGCCATGGTCTGCTTTCTGCTCTATGCACGGCCCGTGCTGTCGGTTCTTGGCGGCGGTGTGTTTCTCACTCCACAAGCCTTTCAGGTACCGGCGGACTTCGAGGTTCCCAGAAAGAAGCCCGACCGGCGCGAGTTCTATCGCGGCATCCTGGAAGCCGGTGCGGATGGCCGCACCCATGTGAGGAAATTCGACCGGGACGGCTCCGGCCTGATCACCGGTCTTCGGGAGGCCGATGGCCTGATCGAGATCCCGGAAGAGGCCACAAGTGTGGAGAAAGGCGATCTGGTCACCTTCCTTCCCTTCTCCGGCATGGGGGTGCGGTAGCCGCAACTCGGGATAGCCGTTTTACAAAGCGGCTATCTTCCGGCCTCTATTCACAAGGTATAGGGCCATTCGGCGGCAACGAAGCGGTAGCCGTCCCCGTTTCTGGCAACATGGCCAAAGCCCGGGAACGGGATGTGCATGCCTGCGAACAACACCCGGTCGGCGGCCGCTTCATCGAAGAAACGCCTGCGGCTTGCAACGGCTTGCGCCGGGTCGACATCGAAGCCGATGGCCCAGTCCGGCCTGGCGAACTGGTAGACGGAAGCGTGAACGATGTCTGCGGCAATGATCAACCGCTCGCCATTGTTGTCGATCACGAAGCCCGTGTGCCCCGGCGTATGACCCGGCATGGCCTTGGCGGTAATCCCCGGCAGGATTTCCTCGCCATCAACGAAGAGCGTCTGACGCGATGCATAGGCGTCGGCGGATTTGCGCGCGCCGGTGAAAAAAGGTTTCATCCCTGCCGCAGCGGCGTTCATCATGGCATCGTCATACCAGAAGGCGCGGTCAGCTTCCGGCAGCAACAGCTCGGCATTCGGAAACATCTTTTCGCCGTTCGGTTTCAGCACACCAAACAGATGATCCACGTGCATGTGGGTGATCAGAACTGCATCGATCTGGTCCGGTGCCACACCGGCCGCAGCAAGCGCCTTGTCCAGATGCCCCGCCGATGGCCCCAAATAGTCCGAGGTGCCGGCGTCGATCAGCACCAGCTTGTCGCCGGTGTTGACCAGATAGGCGTTGACCGGCCCGGTCAGCACAGGCCCCTCTACAAAAGCCGCCTCGCGCAAGCGGGTTGCTTCCTGATCCTCCAGCCCGAGGATCAGTTCCGGGCTGAGCTGAATATGGCCGTCCAGAAGCGCCGTCACCTCGTAACTGCCGACCTTGCGCCGCAGCGCACCGGCGGTCGGCACACCGGAGAAGGGCGCCGCCGCCTGCGCAAATGATGGCATCAATGCCAGGCTACCGGCGGCCATCCCTGCGGCGAGCCCTCCCGTCAGGGCCCCTTGCAGGAATCCGCGCCGGTTCAATGAAATCTGGTCCAACATAGTCTTACTCTCCAAGGCAGTGTCTGTCCGATCAAAGGCCGCAGCCTACGGTTGCTTTCTAAGTGATTTATTCGAAATAATTTGACCAGATGGCTTAGTCTTATATCTTTTAAAATAATTTCTTATTAATTGACTGCTGCTTCACCGCGTGCTCCCGCCTATTCTGGATCAATCATGGACAAACTTACAGCCCTCACCAGTTTCGTGCAGGCGGCAAAGCTCGGCAGCTTTTCTGCTGCCGCCGGTCACCTTGGTGTCTCCCAACCTGCCATCAGCCAGCAGGTGCGCACGCTGGAAGACCATTTGGGCACCCGCCTGCTCAACCGGACCACGCGGCGTCTGTCGCTCACCGAGGCAGGTGAACGCTATCTTTCCTATGCAACGGATATTCTCGAACAGATTGACGAGGCAGACCGCTCGATCCAGAGCGCCGAGGCGCAGATGCGGGGCCGCCTGTCGGTCAGCCTGCCCTATGCCTTTGCCGAGCCGCTCCTGGCATCGTTCCTGATCAACTTCAAGACCAGCCACCCGGACATCCGGCTCGATGTCCATCTGTCGGACAGTTTTGTCGATCTGCAAAAGGAACGGGTCGATCTGGCCATTCGCATGGGTGTGATCGAGGATGAGCGTCAGGTTGTGCGTAAACTCGGTGACATGCAGCGCTGTCTTGTGGCCTCCCCGTCCTATCTTGAGCGGATGGGCCGTCCGAAGCACCCGGAGGATCTCACCGCCCACGCCTTCGTACTCTACCCGTCAATGGCTGAAAGCGGGCGACTGGTGCTGTCCTCGCCGTCCGGCAAACAGGTTCGCGTCCCCTTCAATCCGGTGATGCTGATCAACAATTCGGCCGCCTTGCGGCAAGCGGCAATGGATGGCGTCGGGATCACGCTCGCAGTCACGTGGCTTGCCCAGCCCGGTATTTCCAGGGGCGATCTTGAAACCGTGCTTGATGGCTGGATGCACACCCCGCACCCGGTTCATGCGGTCTATCCCTCCAACCGCTTCATCCCCCTGAAGGTGCGGCGCTTTGTCGACGCCTACAAGACGTTCATGATGGAAAATGGCGCGTTTCAAAGCCATTCTCCACCCTGCTGAGGCGGCAAGATCCGTCAGATCTCGTCCACGGCAACATGCCACGGCTCTTTCACCGCCTCCGCTTCCCATTCTTTCCAGGCTGGCGTCGCGGTCAGGGCATCGGCGTAGCGATGGAAGACTGGATCATTTGACAGGCAATAGGTCCGGAACCGGCTGACGACCGGCGCATACATCGCGTCGGCGACAGAAAAATCGCCAAACAGAAACGGCCCGCCGGAGGCATCAAGACACTCGCTCCAGATTTGGGCGATCCGTGCAACGTCGGCCTTCACGCCGTCGTCAACCGGCAACACTTCCAGGGGACGCTTCATGTTCATCGGACATGTGCCGCGCAAGGCGGTGAAGCCGGAATGCATTTCCGCCGACACCGCCCGTGCCTTTGCCCGCACCTTCGTGTCTTCAGGCCAAAGTCCGGCTTCCGGGAACAAATCCGCGATATATTCCAGAATGGCAAGACTGTCCCAAACCGTCAGATCCCCATCCTTGAGAACCGGCACCTTCATGCTGGGCGAAAAATCCTTGAAAGCCGGATTGCCGTTTTCGAAGTCGAACGGAACAAGGTTTTCCCTGAACGGAATGTCCTTGTGCCTGAGGGCGATCCATGGCCGGAACGACCAGGATGAGTAGTTCTTGTTGCCGATGAAAAGTTCCAGATCAGCCATGACATGCTCCCGTTGTTTGCCGGGACGCTAGGTTTCGGGAAAGCATACATCAAATTGAAAAAAATCATGAGATTGATCAAAAACCCTGATTAATATTATGAAATCCGGAGCTTTTCTCTGGAGAACGCTGCTGCGAATCATCTCACGGGAGGCAGACTTGCTGCCGAAAATCGAAGCACCGCGATGCTCCCGTCCACACCTGAACCGGCGCGAAAGCACAAAAGCCGGAACTGGCCTGTGTTTTTTTTATAGGCATGCTTGAAATCTGGTCGGAAGTATTGGGATTATGCGGCTCGGGCAAAACGAACGGGCGAAGGCCCGTCTCGCCCCCAAGACAGACCATAGGGGAACTACAATATGCGAATTCTGCGTTTGGCTGCGGCCGCTGCCGTTGTGTTTGCCGGTGTTGGCGCCGCACAGGCTCAGGACTGGAGCAAGATCCGGATCGGAACCGAGGGCGCTTATCCTCCGTTCAACACCCTGACCGCCGATGGCCAGCTGGTCGGCTTCGACATCGACATTGCCAAGGCGCTGTGTGAGGAAATGAACGCCGAGTGTGTGTTTGTCACCCAGGATTGGGACGGCATGATCCCGGCTCTGCAGGCAGGCAAGTTCGACGCCGTGATCGCTTCCATGTCGATCACCGAGGAGCGCAAGCAGAAGGTCGATTTCACCAACAAATATTACAACACACCGCCGGCAATCGCCGTACCGAAGGATTCCCCGATCAAGGGCACCAGCGCGGAAGACCTCGATGGCGTGGCTCTGGGTGCCCAGTCCTCCACCACACACTCCAACTATGCCGAGGCAAAGCTGCCGTCAGCAGACCTGAGACTGTATCCGACCCCGGACGAGTACAAGCTTGATGTTGCAAGCGGCCGGATTGACGCCGTCATCGACGACGTTGTGGTTCTGTCGGAGTGGCTGGAAACCGAAGACGGCGCGTGCTGCAAACTGCTCGGAACGCTGACGCCGGACCCGGTCATCAATGGTGAAGGCGCCGGGATCGCGATCCGCAAGGACGACACCGCCCTGCGCGACCAGTTCAACGAAGCCATCGAAGCAATCCTTGCCAACGGCAAGTACAAGGAAATCAACGACAAGTACTTCGTTTTCGACGTTTATGGCGGTTAATCCTCCGGCTTGACGACTGAGCGGAAGCGCGGCGTGATCCATCTGCCGCGCTTCTCGCATATGGGCCCCTGGAAACAGCTGGCCACCCGCAGAACCGGACCGAACAACAACAAGAAAGAAGCGCCGACCCATGAACGAGCTATGGACGCTCATATCCTTCGGGGACCAGGGCTGGGGCGATGAAATCGCCGAAGGTGTGCTCGTCACGATTTCCCTGGCCCTTGCGACACTGCCATTCGGGCTGCTTCTCGGATTCATCATCGCGCTGGCGAAAAAATCCGAAGAACCGTCCCTGCGCATGGCGGCCAACATCTACACAACGATCTTCCGTGGCCTGCCGGAACTGCTGACCCTGTTTCTCGTCTATTATGGCGTGCAAATAGGTATTCAGGAGCTCGCCAAGCTGATCGGCCTCAACATGTATATCGAGGTCAATTCTTTTGTTGCCGGAATGGTGGCGCTGGCGCTGGTGTTTTCGTCCTATGCTTCCGAGGCATTCCTGTCGGCCTTTCGCGGTATTCCGCAAGGCCAATACGAAGGCGGCTTTGCGCTTGGCATGTCCCGGTTCAAGACCATGCGCCTTGTCGTGATGCCTCAGCTGATCCGTCTGGCACTGCCGGCACTTGGAAACCTGTGGCTGATCCTTTTGAAAGAAACCGCCCTCGTCTCCGTGATCGGATTGTCCGATCTGGTCCGCCAGGCGGGAATCGCCGCCCGCGTGACCAAGGAACCGTTTTTCTTTTTCGGCATTGCCTGCCTGATCTATCTGGTGCTTGCGATGATTTCGTCTGCCGGCCTGACCCGCATTGAATCCTGGTCCAAGCGGGGAGATGTCGCAAGATGACCGCTGCCAACCCTGCAACCGGCATGCCCGCTCCGCCGCCATCGGCCCGCAAATGGACGGGCGGACGCATTACCGGCCACGTCCTGATGGCGTTGTGGATCGTTGCCGGTGCCTATCTGCTCTATTATTTGTCGATCAACGTCGCGAGCCCGTTCGTTCAGAAATACTGGGGCGAATATGTCGACGGTTTCGTCGTGACCGTCCAGATCGTCGCCGCGTCATTGTTGATCGGTGCGGCACTGTCCGTGCCGATCGCCTTTGCTCGAAACTCGCAATGGAGGATCTTCCGCTGGCCGGCCTACGGCTATGTCTACTTCTTTCGCGGCACCCCGCTTCTGGCCCAGACCTTCCTGATCTATTACGGGGCCGGTTCCTTCCGCGCCGAGCTTCAAAGCATCGGACTGTGGTGGTTCTTCCGTGAAGCGATCTACTGCATCATTTTCGCGTTTTCCCTGAACACATCCGCCTATCAGGCCGAAATCCTGCGCGGCGCGATCCTCAATGTTCCACGCGGCCAATGGGAAGGCGGCATGGCACTTGGCCTGCCGCGCACTGTGATCTTTTTCAAGATTATCCTGCCCCAGGCCCTGATGGTGGCGCTGCGTCCCTATGGCAACGAGATCATCCTGATGATCAAGGGCTCAGCGATTGCTTCGATCGTGACCGTCTTTGACCTCATGGGCGAAACCCGGCGGGCGTTCTCAAGGTCCTACGACTTTCAGGCTTACATCTGGGCGGCGGTCCTCTATCTGCTGATCGTGGAAATGCTGCGGCGTATCTGGGACCGGCTGGAAACGCGCCTCACACGGCACCTGAAGCGCTGACCCGCGCTTCCCATCCCTCGAACCGGGCAGGAGACCGTCATGGATCAGGACCCCCGCAAACCGCGCCTTCATCCCGACAGTCTTCTGGCCCATGGCGGCGGCACCGACCCGGCAACCGGCGCGATTGTGCCGCCAATCCCGCTCACCACGACCTTTGCGCGGGACGAGGCCTATAACCTTGTCAATCCCGGACATCTGTACGCCCGAGACGACAACGATCTGTTTCACAAGACCGAGAAGCTGATAGCGGCACTGGAAAACGGAGCGGACTGCCGCCTGTTTGCATCCGGCATGGCCGCCATCGCCGCCGTTGCACGAACCGTGAAACCCGGCGGCACCCTTGTGGCCCAATCCGGCATCTACTGGGGCACCACCCTGTTTTTGCGCAAGCACTGCGAGCGCAATGACATCGCCCTCATCGAAACCGATGCGGCTGACCTGAGCACGTTCAGCGACGACATTGCGATTTCAAAACCCGGGCTTGTCTGGCTGGAAGCGCCAAGCAACCCCTATCTGAAAATTGCCGATATCCAGGCCATCGCGGCCCGCTGCAAGGCCGCCGGTGCCCTGCTCGCCGTCGATGCGACAGCCGCAACGCCACTCGTTCTCAGACCACTGGACCTTGGTGCGGATCTTGTCGTGCATTCGGCAACCAAAGCCCTGAACGGGCACTCGGATCTGCTTGGCGGGGTGGTGACGGCAAAGGACCCGGCCAGCAACGCATGGAGCTTCATTTGCGAAGAACGCAAGATGGCCGGTGCCGTCATGGGATCCTTCGAGGCGTGGCTTTTGCTGCGCGGCCTCAGGACCCTCGGGTTGCGGGTTCAGCGCATGAATGCCAATGCAGACCGGCTGGCAAGCTATCTTGAAAACCACGACAAGATCGAGAAAGTACTGTATCCGGGTCTGGCCTCCCATGCCGGGCATGCCGTTGCCGTGGCCCAAATGTCCGGCGGTTTCGGGTCTTTGATGTCGGTTCTGGTGAAAGGCGGCAAGGAGGCCGCATTGACGGTTGCCGGAGCGCTCTCCCTGTTCCAGCGCGCGACTTCCCTTGGCGGCGTCGAAAGCCTTGTCGAACACCGCTACACGATCGAGGGCGGCACATCCGGCATCCCTGAAAACCTCCTGCGGCTTTCCATTGGCATTGAGCATCTCGACGACCTGAAAGCCGATTTCGAGCAGGCGCTCGGTGTTTTATGAGCCTTGCAACAAATCGTCTTCGAACGGGAATTGCGACAGCAGCTCAAGACCGGTTTCCGTGATCAGAACCTGTTGTTCCAGTTTCACCCCCTCCTTGCCACCGTCCGCACCGATATAGCTTTCAACGCAAATGGTCATGCCGGGTTCAACGACGCCGTCATAGCCGGCATCGGGAAAGTCGCCATGATGGTAGAGATAGGGGTATTCGCCGGTCATGCCGCAGCCGTGAGCCGACAGATAATAGCGGTTGGCGTAATATTTCTCCGGAATGTCCCAGGCCCGGTCAGCATAGTCGCGAAAACTCATGCCGGGCTTGAGAATGTCCATGTTGTGCTGCACCTGCTCATAGGCTGTCTTGTAGAGATCCCGCTGCGCAGCTGCCGGGCGGCCCGGCCCTGAATGAAAGGTTCGTGAAAAATCCGAATAGTACCCATGGCAGCCGACCACGTCAGTATCGAGTGCGATCAACTCGTTCTCGCCGATGATGTTCGACGACGTCTCCTGAAACCAGGGATTTGTGCGCGCGCCCGCATTGAGCAGACGCGTTTCGCAATAATCGCCGTTTTGCGCGATGATCGACTGGTGCAGCACTGACCAGAGTTCGTTTTCGGTCAATCCCGGCCGGATGGCCTCACGTAATTTTCCGACACCGATCTCGGTCGCCCGCAAGGAGGCGATCACGCATTTCATTTCTTCTGGCGACTTGATAGCCCGTGCCATTTCGACCGGCTGCTGGGCATCAACGATGGTCAGTCCGCAGTCTTTCAGCGCAATGGCAGCCCCCGCATTCAGACGCTCCAGCCCGACCGTTGCGCCCGTGCCGGCCAGCTCCCCGATCAGATCCGCCATTTCGATCGCCCAACGCCGTTCGCGCGCGGCAATTTCCGGTCCCGCAGCAACAAAACTCGCTGTTGACGAGGGGCGAACCTCGTCAATGGTTTCATAGCCCTGCGCCAGATGCGCGCAGCCGGTGAATTCGAACAGGATCGACCTGTCGCGCGTCAGCAACAGGTAGCGTGCCGGGGCATTGCGCTGGGAAAACACCTGCATGTTGCGCGTGCCGGTCGCATACCGGATGTTGACCGGGTCCGACAGGATCACGGCATCGACCCCGTATTCGGCCATCTTGTCCCGCACCCGCTGGCGCCGGTAGAGCCGGACGGCACGAAGATCAATGCCGTCACTCTCCGGGGCTCGATCCAGAAGCGCGATCCCCGACAGGTCGCTGCGTTCGGCATGCCAGTCGAAATTTGCCACAGGCTCTCCCTCCAATAGCGCGTACCAGCCGGTACTATACAAGGTTCCGCGATTGCCCAACCTCTCCAGATCGGACACGCTCCATCCGCAACGCGACATTTGATAAAACAAAGTGCCTGGTCCGAGGCCAATAAAATGCTGGGTGTCTTGAACGTTGCCAAACAGGCCGATTGCACAAAGGGGCGACAGAATAATAATAAAATTTAATTACAGGATCGATTAACAGCTCATTACATAAAGGCAGGATACATATTTAAACGCCCTCACAGGGGGAAATACCATGAAAACCCTCAGGCAAAGATTGTTCGGGAGCTCCCGCCCGGAACACAAGCAACAGCCTTCAGCCAAGAACAAATACACCGTGGCAGGCCCAAAGGACGACGGCCCGGTGTCTAACCTTCCGCATTGGCGCCCAAACTACTGGATCTGACACCTAGTTTGATTGCCGCACCCGACCGGGCATCATGATAGATAAATTGCGTCACCTTGCAGCGCCCTCCCCCTTGTGACTGCGCAGCCAGGAAACAAATGTCTTGACCGGCGCCCTTTGCACCCCCGGCCGTGTCACGATGTAGTAGCCGGAACCTTCGCCGCGCAGATCCTCAAACAGAACCTTGAGGTGGCCGGCCTCCAGTTCACCCGCAACAAACTCCCGTGAAGCCGCGCAGATCCCGTCCCCGCGCCGCAACCCGTCCAGAACCATATAGCCCGGCAGGTGGCTGACACTGAGTTTGCCCGTCGGAATGACCCCCTGTTTTTCAAGCCACATGGCGATTTCATTCGTTCCCGCCTCCTGCAGCCACGGGAACTGCAGCAAGTCTTCGGGTTCGCGCACCTCGACGTCCCCGACAAGGCTCGTGGCACCAACAACCACGTAGTTGGTTTTCAGCAACAGCTCGGCGTCCAGCCCGGGCCATTCCCCGCCGCCATACCGAATGGCCAGATCAACGCCGCCCGGCTCAAGCGAGACCACTTCGGCGGTGGTGTTCAACATCAACTCGATGTCCGGATGCATCATCCGGAACTCGGAAATACGCGGCATCAACCAGCTGACCGCAAAGGTCGGTGTCGCCGTAACGTTCAACGGCCTTGCTTCCCGGTCATCGCTCAGCTGCTCCACAGAACTCAGGATCCTTGCAAACCCCTCGTGCACCCCCTCAAACAGGATTTGACCTTCCGGCGTCAACGCAATCCCACGCCCCTCCCGGACAACCAGCGGAAAGCCGAAGTGACTTTCCAGCGCGCGGACCTGCTGGCTCACCGCTGCATGGGTTACATTGAGCGCACGGCCCGCCGTCGAATAGCTGCGCGTTTGCGCCACGGCACAAAAGGCCCGCAGACTGCTCAGGGAAGGAATGTCGCGCCATTTCATATGTTACGTGACCTAACATATCGAAAAACTTGTTGAGTCGCATTACCTCATATCTAAAGCCATATTCCTCTTAGTCTCAAGTTTGGAGGATGTAAGATCATGTTGGATTCACGCACTCGTACTTTCCTGGAAGCCAGCCGTTTTTCAACCAGCACACGCCCTGACCCCGCCACCCAGTACCACCTTGACGAACAGTCCGCGAAACGGCACCGCCATGCCCGCTTGTGGCACCGCCGTCCGCATTGGTTCTGAGCTGACAGACGGCTTCAAGTCCCGTACAACCCAATTGCGAGCTTCAATCCGGCCCGGCTCCCAGCCGGGCCTTTCTGTGTGCGGGAGACAATACGGCATGGCAAAAGTCGCTTTCATCGGTCTCGGCGTCATGGGATACCCCATGGCGGGGTTTCTCAAGACCAAGGGCGGACACGAGGTAACGGTTTACAACCGCACAACACCCAAGGCGGAAAAGTGGGTGTCGGAATATGGCGGAAGCCACGCACTGACCCCGCGCGAGGCTGCCGAAGGTTGCGATTTCGTTCTGGCTTGCGTGGGCAATGACGACGACCTGCGCTCGGTCACCACCGGTCCGGATGGCGCTTTTCAGGGCCTGAAACAGGGGGCTGTGTTCATCGACCACACGACCGCCTCCGCAGAAGTGGCGCGCGAACTTCATGCGGCTGCAAAGGAGAGAAATTGCAGCTTCATCGATGCGCCCGTGTCCGGCGGACAGGCCGGCGCTGAAAACGGTGTTCTAACCGTCATGTGCGGCGGAGACCAGAATGCCTTCGACAAGGCAAAGCCGGTCATCGAGTGTTTTGCCAAATTCGCAGGCCTGATGGGCGCGAGCGGTGCCGGCCAGCTTACCAAGATGGTCAACCAGATCTGTATCGCCGGGCTCGTTCAGGGCCTGTCGGAAGCAATTCACTTCGCCAAGAAGGCGGATCTGGATGTTCCCACAGTCATTTCGGCCATCAAGGGCGGGGCAGCGCAATCCTGGCAGATGGAAAACCGCTGGGAGACAATGAACGAAGGCAAGTTCGACTTCGGCTTTGCCGTCGACTGGATGCGCAAGGATCTCGGCATTTGCCTGAAGACCGCGAATGAGACCGGCGCACGGTTGCCCGTTACGGCACTGGTCGATCAATTCTATGCGGACGTGCAGACCATGGGCGGCAATCGCTGGGACACATCGAGCCTGATCGCGCGGCTGGAAACCACCGGCAAGAAATAGTCTTGCAGGCCGGCGGACGCCCCTCCGCCGGTCCTTGTTAGCTAACCGCCTCATTCAGCCTGAGCGCGCCGCATTCCATCTCGCTCCGATCGCGCGGTTCGCCCCGATCGCGTCCTTGTAAATATCAAACAACTCATCATATCGGGCGGCCGCCTTGGCATCCGGCTCCCAGACCCGGTCGTAGCGCGCAAGCAACCCATGCACCTCGGCCAGTGTGTCGCCATATCCGGCGGCAAGCGCTGCGAGACAGACCGAGCCGACAATTCCCGGTTCATTGACCTCCAGCCGTTTCAGGCGCTTGCCGAGCACATTGGCGCGTATCTGCCCCCAGATATCAGAGCGGAAGCCGCCGCCACCACAATAAAGCGTGTCGGAGCGGGTGTCGGCTGACACTTCCAGCGCTTCCAGTACATGCCTTGCCGAAAACGCAACGCCTTCAAACACGGCCCGTGCAAATTCAGGCATCGACATGCCAAAATCGACCCCGAGAAAAGCCCCCCGCAAATCTGCGTCCCAAAGCGGCGCCCGTTCTCCGGCAAGTTGCGGCAGGAACAGGGGCGTCCGTTCCGACGCAGCTTCCGCAAGTTCCGCCATGTTCTCCGGTGTCACCGCCGCGAGACGGCAGAACCAAGCCTGTGACGCACCTCCGGACTGGGTCGGCCCGGCATGTATCCGCACACCCTCGGATTCGGCAAAGACGACGACGCCGGGCTCATGCGTGTCCGCCCGTGACGAAAGTCCGAGGATTTCACTGGTGCCGCCAAGATAGACCGGGTGGTGATCCAGAACGGCGCCCCCGCCGATCAGACCGACCCAACCGTCCATGGAGCCGGTGACCATCGGCACTCCCCGGAACGGGCCGTCACGGATCTCGCCGATGATTTTCGAAATCGGCGACATTGGAGCCATCCGGTCGGCAGCGCCGGGAACAAGATCCATAACTTCCGGAATATAGCTCCCTCCCGGCCCGACCATCCGGATGCTGGACAAGGCGTCAGTCACCACATGCCCCACAAGATGCGCCAGAGCGAAATCCTTGGGCAAAAGCACCCGGGCCGTCTGCTCCCAGATCTCCGGCTTGTGGCGTTTCACCCAGAGCATTCTGGCCAGAACATGCGAGGCATCGATCGGAACGGGACCGCCGAAAAGCGCGATCTTCTCCTCGGGGCTCAGCTGTGCGTCGAGTTCACCGGCCTCGGCCTTGGCCCGTGTATCCTGCCAGACAATCGCAGGATGCAAGGGAGCCCCTGCCTCACCGACAAAAACATGTGTGTTGACCTGACTGGTCAGAGCGGCAGCCCTGACAGTGTGAGCCGCACCTGCATCAGCCAGACTTTTCAAGGCCGTCTCGATCAGACTAACCCAGTCCATCGGGTCCTGCTCGACATGTTCGGCAGCCGGACGTACTGTGGTGTAGCTTTCGGAAAAGGTCGCAAGGGCGCGCCCGTTGCTGTCGATCAGCGCCGCCTTGACGGAGGTTGTCCCAAGATCAATTCCAAGGAATGCGTCTGCCATCAATCAACTCCCGGCCGTGAGCACGCGGTTCGGTTCGACGGGTATACTGCCGCCGGAAGAGTTGGCTCACAACCGGGCTGCCCGGTTTTTCCGAAACGTTATTCCGCCCGCGGTTTCTCCGTTGCCATGTACTGGAGCGGGAGCGCGGAAGTGGACTTGATCTGCTCCATCGCGAAGGTCGTGGACACGTCCGCTATCTCGATCCTGGCGATCAGGCGCTTGTAGAAGCTGTCATAGGCCTCGATATCCGGGACGGCCACACGCAGCAGGTAGTCAACCTGCCCGGCCATCCGGTAGAATTCGACGACCTCCGGAAACTCCCGGATCACATCCGCGAATTTCTTCAACCAATCCTCGGAATGCTGGCTGGTGGTGATGGAGACGAATGCGGTCACCTTGGCGTTCACCATTTTCGGATCCAAAATCGCCACCCGTCCGGTGATGACGCCTTCTTCCTCCATCTTCTGGATCCGCCGCCAGCACGGTGTCGTCGACAAACCGACACGGCGCCCGATCTCGGCCACCGGCACGGTACAATCCTCCTGCAGGATCGACAGAATACGGCGGTCAATACGGTCCAGCATGGGAGTTTTCCTTCGACGGGCCCGGAGGCATCAACAATACCCACGTCACATAAGGTAAGAGATTTTTCTGCTCAAGAGAGCCCCGCAATCGAAACAGCTTTTTCTCATTCTTTTTTTTAACAATGGTATTGAGAAATCTGTTTCACGCTCTGTCCGGTTACACGCCGTTTCACACACTCGGGCAACACCCGCCTGTCGCGTTAGATGCCTTGCACAGCCCTTACATGCAGGATCTTTAACCATTCGGACATGCATTGGTATTTTTTACATTGCTATTTAAGGAGTGTCGCAAGGATCGAAAAGAGCTGCAACTCTCCACGACCTCCACTCCCACCGGAAGCAGCGGGTCCTTGTAAAAAAGCGCGCCGGAAAAGCTCCTCTCCTCCCACCTTCCGGCGCGCTTTTTAAGTTTCCTGTTTCCGTTTGTGCCCGGTCAAGAAGTCAACCGGGCGACCTGGCTCTGCAACACCGGAACCAACTCGGCTTCAAACCACGGGTTCCTTTTCAGCCAGGCATTGTTGCGCCAGGATGGATGGGGCAACGGCAACAAGGCCGGACGCCCTGCGGAACGCGTCCCGTTCAGGATTTCAGACCAGGAGGCCACCGTCTCGGTGAGGCTTTTCTTCCGCGCCGATCCCAGATGATAGGCCTGGGCGTATTGGCCGATCAGGACAATCAGCTCCAGACGCGGCATCGCGGCAAAGATCCGGTCGTGCCAGGCGTTCCGGCATTCCGGCCGGGGCGGCAAGTCCCCACCCTTTGCGTCGAGCCCGGGAAAACAGAACCCCATAGGAACGATGGCCAAGCGGCCGGCATCGTAAAAGACCTGCTCGTCAATTCCCATCCATCGGCGCAGCCGGTCGCCGGAGGGATCTGTGAACGGCCTGCCGCTCGCATGCACCCGCGTGCCCGGCGCCTGTCCGCAGATGCACAGCCTTGCAAGCCCCGACACCTGAAGCACCGGGCGCGGTTCATGGGGAAGTGGTGCCATGCCGGGCGAATCACGGCAAATCCGGCACGCGCGTACCTTTGCGGCCAAGTCCGTGAGGTCTTCAGGTGCAGTATCGTAAACCCTAGTGATCCTGCTCACCCGATGTTTGACAAATGCCTGACTGTGCCCTTGCATGAACGGGCACCAGAGCGGAACCCCGCTGCTATTGTAAAGGCCTTGCGGCGGATCAAGTCCCCTTGTCCGCCGTCACAGTCTTGGCACGCCCGGCGGATCAGTCTTTCCCGGAAACACCCGCATCGGCGAAGGTCGCCATTCCGTTATGGGTCTCGGCAGCTGCCTTGACGATGCCTGTGGCAAGGGCTGCGCCGGTTCCTTCACCAAGACGCATGCCGAAATCGAACAAGGCCTCCTTGCCCATGTGAGAAAGAGCCCGCCGGTGTCCGGCTTCGGCCGAGACATGGGCAAACAGGCAATGGTCAAGCCCTTCCGGGTCCATGGCATAAACCACTGCTGCCGCTGCCGTGGTCACAAACCCGTCAACAATGACCGGAACCCGTTGAAGCCGGGCAGCGATGATCAGACCGGCCATCGCGGCGATTTCGCGGCCGCCGACCCGGCGCAGAACCTCAAGCGGGTCCTTTTCACCGTTCAGGCGCGACACAGCCATTTCGACAGCAGCCCGCTTGCGGGCAAGCCCTTCGTCATCAACACCGGTCCCGCGCCCGATCCACTCATCCGCCGTGCCGCCGAACAGACCATTCAAGACGGCGGCCGCGACAGTGGTGTTGCCGATGCCCATTTCGCCCAGACAAATCAGGTCGATTCCCCCCGCCAGCGCTTCCATGCCGTAAGCCATGGTGGCCGCACAATTGGCCTCGTCCAGCGCGTCTTCTTCCGTGATGCTCGGGGTCGGCATATCGACGGCCAGATCGAATACCTTGAGGCCGATGTCATTTGTCCTGCAAATCTGGTTGATGGCCGCGCCGCCTGCAGCAAAGTTCTCGACCATCTGCCGGTTGACTTCGCTCGGGAAGGCCGAAACCCCCTTGTCGGCAACACCATGGGCGGTGGCGAAGATCGCAACCAGCGGCCGGGTCACCTTTGGCGAGGATTTCCCGGACCACGCCGCCAGCCATGCGGCGATTTCTTCCAGCTTGCCAAGCGCTCCTGCGGGCTTTGTCAATTGCGCATCGCGGCTACGCACAGCCTGTGTGGCTTCCTCATCCGGCCCCGGCATGGAGCGCACCAGATTGCGGATATCATCGAACGGAAGGGCTGTATCGGAAACAGACATAAAAGCGAGGCTCCTGAGAGAAGGGAATTGCCGCAGTCGAGCCGCCGATCTATACCGGCGCAACCCCGAAACACAAGACCGGCGACGAATGAAACCGCGCACGCTAGACTGGATTTCATGGAGCAGCCCTCAAAGCCCGAAACCGCCGCGCCTTCTTCTGAAGACGACACACGCCACACCCCGCCTGTCCTGCGCCTTGTCTCGGACACCGCACTATGCGTCCGGTTCTTTTCACGCCTGCCGCTGCCGAGCCTCGGACGCTTCGACGATCCGGCCGCCCTGCCGGATTTCTCGACCAGCGCACGGGCCGCTCCCCTTGCCGGTCTGGTTGCCGGCTTTCCGGCAGCGGTCATTCTTTGGGTCCTCGGACTAACAGCCCTTCCGTCCCTCGCGGCCGCATTCCTGACAATCGCCGTCTTGTGCGCCGTGACGGGTGCTCTTCACGAGGACGGCCTGTCGGATGTCATTGACGGGTTCTTCGGCGGCGGCACTCCTGAAAGGCGGCTGGAGATCATGAAGGACAGCCGCGTCGGCGCCTTCGGGGCCTTGGCGCTGACCGTATCCATCGGCCTGAAAGCGGCGCTGATCGCGGCTTTGCTTGACCGGTTCGGTCCCTTTGCCGCTGCACTCCTGCTGCTGTTTGGCGAAGCGTTCAGCCGCGGCCTGATGGTTGGGCAGTGGGCGCGGTTGCCCGCGGCCCGCCCGTCCGGGCTTGGCGCAAGGTTTGGAACGCCCAAACCGGCGGCCGTGCGCCATGGCTATCTGACAAGTGTTGTCCTTCTGATCCCCGTGGCGGTTTCACTCCCGCTTGCAAACCTCGTTTGCGGACTTCTCCTTGCAAGTCTTTCAGCATATGCGGTGGGGAGACTTGCGATGGCAAAGATCGGGGGGCAAACAGGGGATGTCCTTGGCGCAACACAACAAGTCAGCGCCATTGCCCTGCTGATCGGTCTTCTGATTGTTTCCTAACAGCAACAGGTCAATGCCCTTACGTTATCCAGGCAGCGTTTGTGTTTGCAAGGTGCTGCAAAGCTTTGCAATCTTCTTTCCAAGGCACTCAACAAGCTTTCCAAGGCACTCAACAAGATACCGGTCCTGCGCCGGCGGAACGGAACACGTGGCACGTCTCATCATCATGCAATCCCGGACAACCGGCATTTTCCCGGCGCTGCTTTTGTGCGTGTTTCTGGCTGCTTGCAGTAGCCGTCCTGAAGCGGGTGCGCTGGCGATTTCGTTCGACCCCGCCCCCGATGCAACCATTCAGGACATTCTTGTCGTCACGACACGCCAGCGCGACGAACGGCCAGGCACCTTTTTCAATGGCGAACGGCGTTCTGAAGGTCTCGACTTCGCGGAGGTCAAGATTTCAGTTCCCCCCACCCATGTCCCGGGCAAGATCGAATGGCCTCAGACCCCGCCGGGCAATCCGGAGACCGATTTCGTCGTCCGGGATGCGGGATACATCCCGAACGAGGCAGCCTTCAACAAACGCCTGAACGAGCGCCTTGCAAAACTGCCCAAGAAGGACCGGACGGTGTTTCTGTTCATCCACGGCTACAACACCCTGTTTGCCGAAAGCCTTTACCGGTTCACGCAATTCGTCAATGATTCCGAGTTTGAAGGCGTTCCGGTGCTGTTCACATGGGCGTCCCGCGGAAACGTTCAGGATTATCTTTACGACCTCAACAGCGCCGCGATCGCCCGCGATGCGCTGATCAAAACCGTCACCGACCTCGCAGACAGCAAGGCAGAGAACATCGTCATCCTTGCCCATTCCATGGGCAACTGGTTGCTGATGGAAGCTGCAAGCCGTGTGCCTCCAGAAAAACGCAAGAGACTTGATGGGAAGATCGAACAGGTGGTTCTGGCCGCCCCGGACATTGATATCGATCTGTTCAAGTCCCAACTGCGCAGACTTGGCAAGCCAGAAAAACCCTACGTCGTGATCATTTCCAAGGATGACAAGGCCTTGCGCCTCTCCCGAGCGATTGCCGGCGGCAAGGAACGGGTCGGCGCCTATTCGAACGATGTCGAACTGGCCGAACTCGGAGCTGTAGTCATAGACCTGACCGAAGTAAAATCAGAGGACGCGGCCAACCATGGGAAATTTGCCCAGCTTGCCCAGGTTGCGCCCCAACTTCATGACGTGATTTTGCAGGACCAGCTGACTTCGTTCGACCCCAACGACAGTCAATTGCGCCAGACGGGTCGGGATCTCGGGAGTTTTCTCACCGATGCCGTCACGCTTCCGATCACGATCGTGACAGCGCCTATTACATTGACAACCGGTACCCGCTAAGGTCTCCTCACGAAACTCATGGACCGGAAACCAGTTCGCAAGCAATGAAGTCTCCCTGCATCAAACTCTGCAAGATCGACGAGGCAAGCCAGACATGTCTCGGCTGTTTTCGCACGCTCACCGAAATCGCCAGCTGGACGCAAATGAGCGATCAGGAACGCGACAGCGTCATGAAAGACCTTGATCAGAGACGGCTGCAGCTTTTTGCGAGTTGCGGATGAGCCGGCGAAATATGGTCCGGGCACTGGCTGTCGCCGTTATCGCGCTGGTGTCCTTGGCGGCCATTCTCTATTTCATTCTTGATTACCCGACGAACCCGGAAGATGTGGACATGGACCGGACGGGTCCGCGTCTCGTCATGTTGCTGGTTCTTCTGACGGTTTTCATGTCCTATCTTGTTTTTGGACGGGTGCGCGTGAAAGACATCTTCAAAGCTTTTTTCGTTTGGGGCGGCATCATGCTGCTGCTCGTTGTCGTCTATGTCTTCCGGGACGATGTCGTTGAAGGCGGTTATCGTGTCCTTGGCGCCCTGGCGCCCGGGCTCGCGGTGCAGCAGTCTGACGGCTCGATCGTGATCGTGCGTGACGGAGGCGGTCATTTCGATATCGATGCGCGCGTGGACGGCGTCCCGGTGACCTTCCTGCTCGACACTGGAGCCAGCGCCGTTGTCCTGACTGCGCGCGACGCGCAACGGGCCGGTTTCAACCTGGCGCAACTGTCCTACACGGCCCCGGTCTCCACGGCAAACGGCCGGGCCCTGGTGGCACCGGTGCGGATCAAGAGCATCCGGATTGCCGACTCCCAGTTTGACAATGTGCAAGGGTTCGTGGCCAAGTCGGGCGCTCTCGAAACCAGCCTGTTCGGCATGACCGGCCTTGACCGGTTTCACAGCTGGCGGATACAGGGCGACCAGCTGATCATCTCGCCCTAGAACAGCAGGTGCCGGCCGGGGTATCAACCGAGCAGGCCATACCCAAACCGTGCGGCCACAATAATCAGGAACGTGCCGAATAGCAGCTCCATGCGGCGCTTCGGCATGTCATGGGCCACTTTCACGCCCAGCGGTGCGCAAAAAGTGGTCACCGGAATGATCAGGGCGACCCCCAGCAGATTGACATAACCGGCGGAAAAAGGCGGCAGATGCGGATCTCCCCAGCCCGCCCATATCAAGCCGATTGTTCCCGGCACCGAGATCATGAGGCCTGTGCCCGCCGATGTCGCAACAGCCTGATGGATCGGACGGCCGTAAAGGGTCATGAAGGTATTGTTCATCACCCCGCCGCCAATTCCCATCAAGGTCGAAAAGAACCCGATCAGGGCACCGCAAATCGCGCGTATCGGCTCGCCGGGAATATCGCTGCCGAGCCGCCAGTGCGGCTGGTCCAGCAACATCCGCAAGCCCAGCACAAAGGCAATCACGGCAAATATGCCCTTGAGCTCGTCAGCGCTCATGTAGGCGGCCACCAGTGCTGCAGCCACGACGCCCAGCGGCAGCGGGATCAACCAGGAGCGCAACAGCGCCACATCGGCGGCTCCGCGCTTCTTGTGGGCCATGAATGACCGGAACGAGGTTGGCACGATGATCCCAAGAGATGTCGCGACCGACACATGCATCCGCACGCTCTCGTCGACGCCGAGGACGGTGAGAAACTGGTAAAGTACGGGCACAAGCACCGCACCGCCACCGATCCCGAACAAACCAGCGAGAAAACCGGCCACCGCGCCGGAGGCAACAAGAGCAAGGCCGAGCGCAAGCGCGTGACCGGACAGCAATGACAGATCCATGATACCCCATCAATGGGTGGCAGAAGATCCCATGCTAGCCGGATGTCATGCCGCGTGGCCAGACTTCAGATCGGGTCCGGTCTCGTAATCGTCCTGTGGACTCACCGCAGACAACGCCTTGGTCACGACCTCGATCCCTGCCCCGGGCCTGATCGCTTCCACGGTCAGAATGCGCCGCCACGACCGGGCCCCCGGCCGGCCATGAAACAGTCCGAGCATGTGCCGCGTCATGTGGGCAAGCCGGACGCCCCCGGCGAGCTTCCGCTCGATATAGGGAAGATAGGCCTCGACGGCCTTCCAGGGCGACACATCATCACCGCCCGCACCATAAAGCCTGCGGTCGACCCCGGTCATAATTTGCGGCGTATGATAGGCCGCACGTCCCAGCATCAGACCATCAACACACTCAAGAAATCTCTCTGCGTGATCAAGGTCTTGCAGCCCGCCGTTCAACCCGATGAACGCATCGGGATACCGCTTTTTCAAACGCACCACCCGATCGTAGTCAAGCGGCGGGATATCGCGGTTTTCCTTTGGGCTGAGACCCTGCAGCCACGCCTTGCGCGCATGCACCCACAACGCGTCGGCACCGGCGGCAAAAACCTTGTCGGCCATGGCGTCCAGGGCAACTTCCGGATCCTGCTCGTCGACACCAATCCGGCACTTGACCGTCACCGGGATCGACACCTCCGCTTTCATGGCGCTCACGCAAGAAGCAACCAGATCCGGGTCCTGCATCAGGCAGGCGCCGAAACTGCCTGATTGCACACGGTCCGATGGGCACCCGACATTGATATTGACCTCGTCATACCCGAAGTCCTCAACGATCCGCGCGGACGCTGCCATGTCCTTTGGATCGGAGCCCCCAAGCTGGCACGCCACCGGATGTTCGGCCTCATCAAATCCAAGAAGGCGCTCACGGTCACCATGAATGACGGCACCGCTTGTCACCATCTCGGTATAGAGCAACGCCCGGTGGCTCAACTGCCTGTGAAACACGCGGCAATGACGATCCGTCCAATCCATCATCGGCGCCACGGCAAAGCGCGGCCTGAGGCCGGGATCGGTGTAATCCAGCGTTTTTTTCTTGTTTTCAGTCATTTACGCGTTTTACCTGACACGTTTCCATCACGTCTCTTACGAACCGCCCGGCCTGTTCACTCAAGCGGATGCGAGCCCTTCTGCATTCGTTCAGCGCTCACCGCCTGCATATTGGTCAAATGCATTTTGATGTCGCGCCCTGTATGACCGAAAAACCGGAAAAACGCGACCCGAAAGTCTGGACCGGCAGGTTCCCGCTTGACCAAACGAACCACCAACTGCTGCGGGGTGATCTCTTCGGCGGCACGCGACCGCTTCATGCGTCACCCGGCCTCCCGTTCTATACCTCACAAAATTACGCAAAATCGCAGCCTGCGCCCCAAATCGCCAAATCCGTTTGTCTCGTGACAGGCATCACACCACGCACCAGACAATCCGACTATCTTGATGGTCATCGAATGAGTGCAACTGGAACCAATGGAGGACAAGATGGGCACCTTACTCGATTTTGCTTCTGCCGCACGGCCGGCTTCGCGGTCCCGGCGCGGGATCTCGATCATCATCAAGTCAAAGCACTTGCAAGGCGCGGAGATCATCCCGTTTCCGGGGGTGCGCCGCGAATACATGAGCGAACCGGCCGAATGCGACGCAAACCCGTTCGACACCATACAATAAGTCTCGAACGCCCGATAATCCGTTCCCAAAATGCGTTCAGCCGATGCCGTAACCCCGCACCGACGGAACGCGTTTCCAGGCTCCGCACCTTAAGCTGCCAATCGCGGGCCAACCAGAATGACAATCGCGCCGATTATGCACAGACCCGAGCCGGTGAGGTCAAAGATATCGGGCCGAACGCCTTCAACCATCCAAAGCCACGCGATGGAGCTGACAATATAGACCCCGCCGTAAGCGGCGTATGCACGCCCGGCATCCGGCGTATGGACAAATGTCAGCAAATAGGCAAACAGGGCCAGCGACACGAGCCCGGGCAAGAGCCACCAGGCCGACTTGCCGTATTTCACCCACGCCCAAAAGGAGTAGCAGCCCGCAATTTCGGCAAGTGCAGCTCCTATATATGCAGCAATCGTGATCATGTGCCCTCCACGTGCAATCCGACTCCAAGCAGCCTCCTGAAGGTCTTGCCGCTTGTCAACGCCAACATGGTTTCCAAGCAACACACGGTTGCCATGCCCTTGCAAACCAGGAACACACTTCATACGCAATGGCATAAAAAACGGCGCCAGAGGCGCCGCCAAGTTACTGTGCACGTGGCCCCATCGACCACACATTCTAATATAACCAATTATATCAAATTGATAAAGGTTATGACGTCACCTTTTCCATAAAGCACTCAAATAGCTCGGTAGTTTTCGATACCACAATCATGGCTTCAAAAGCACAACCGAATAGATTGCCTCCCACGAACCCAACCTGTGGCCAACAGCTTTCATGCCGGCCCGCAAGCCGCTACGCGCTGCTGCCTAACGATCCCTCAGGCTCAAAAACCCGTCATTGTTATGATCAAGCGCGGTAAACACCTGAGCGCCAAGCCACGCAAACTCCGAATGATCGAGCTGGGCATCCTGATTGGTATCTGCAAGGTCGATCGCCCGCTGATCGGTGGCGGCAGCTTGCACGCTGCCTTCCCCGCCACCCAGCGCCAACCTGTGTGTTCGCATCTCGGCGGCAGAGACTTTCCGGTCGCGGTTGAGATCAAGCGCCTCGAACCGCTCCGTGTTCAAGACCATGAATTCATCGCGGCTGATGGCACCGTCGCCGTCAATATCCAATCCGCCGAGTTCTCCGAAAGTCAGCGCAGGCATTGCCCTTGCTTCCCCATTGCGCCCATGGGCAAGTTCCGCACCAGCCAACGCAAGTGCGATCATCATCAAAGTCCCTTTGACCCGTCTCATATCAAACCGTTCGATCCGTGCGCCCTACCCGCGAACCCGTTGCCATGCCCATGCCGGGGGAATTGGGTCGAAAAAAGTCCGGCACGGCGATCCTTTACGAAAAGACGAGGACTGTGTCCGAAAAGCCAGCTAAAACTCGGAAAAGGTCACCGGCTCACCTTCGGTCAATTTGCCCAGCAACCGCTTGAGCAGTTCCGGCTCATCACCTGCGAGTTTTTCGTCAAAATGGCGGGCGCAGTCGCGCGCATCCGGCAAAAGGGCTTCAAGCTTTGTGCTGCCATGTCCGGTCAGAACCACATCCCGGCCCCGCCCGTCGCTCTTACTCTTCTCCCGCGCAATCAGGCCGGCAAGTTCCATACTGCGCAAGACGCGGGAAATGGCGGTCCGGTCGACACAGATATGGTCCGCCATCTGGGACGGCTTGGTAATACGGTAATGTCCGGCCATTACCAGAATGCACCACATCAAACGGGTTAAACCATGCGGCGCCAGCAGGCGTTCGAAATGCCGCTCCATCACCCTTGTGGTTAGTGATATTTGAAAGCTCAACCCTTCCTTGATCTGGTACATCCTCACCCCTCTGAATATAGTTATTATTGTCAATCACCCTAGGAGAGTTCGAAATCCATACGGCAGCACTCCCAGAGTTCGTCAAACTTATCTCTCGGTCTACTTCACAGGCGCAATTGATGCATTCAGAATTATTATCCTGACGGCGCTATCCACGCAAAAGAACGTAGCGGCTCTGCGGATATAATCACCAAGGCCGAAACTCTGGGCTTCTGCCGTTTCTGCTGGAAGAGTTTCGAAGAGCGATCCACCGCAGCTTTTGCGAGACCGGCAGCGAGCTCTCAAACGAAAAAACTGTGCATTTGATTGGAGACCGGCTTCTGCCCAGTGTCACTACAAGGGCTACGCACGCCGGGGGTGGGTTCAGCCGAGAAGCGTGCCAATGCAAAGGCGAGGTTTGGTTCGCCATAAACGATTGATTGTCAAACTGGATCATGCCTTGAGAGGCGTCCCCTAAAAAAGAGCGCTTCAGATTGAGCCTCCTACAGTGTGCCGCAGTTTGCGCTCTAGTTCACCAGGACCCACCAGCCAATGCGTCCTGCCCGCATATGCCAAAACGCAAACTGGGCTGGCCGTAAGAATCCACGCTTGCACCGGAGCTTCCTTCTACCGTCGTATCATCTGCAAGCGCGCCCCGACGTTTCTCACAACAGAACTGTTCCCGGAAGCGCTTCACCCTTGCTGCACCGCAGCGCAACGACTATATGATTGCACGGATGACCGGGGCGTCAGTAGCCGCTCATCCTCCCTTTCGACCGGCATGACCAGACGCCCCTCCGGTCCTCAACATCATTATCGGTTTTCAGGAGTTAGCCATGCTCGGCAAGAAGGTTCCGCTTGTCACGTTCCGCACACGCGTCCGCGACGAATCCATCGAAGGTCCCAACCCTTTCCGCTGGGAAGACAAGACGAGCGACGACTACTTCAAGGGCAAGCGCGTTGTCGTGTTCTCGCTGCCCGGCGCATTCACCCCGACCTGCTCCACGTTCCAGCTTCCGGATTTTGAAAAGCTCTTCGAAGAGTTCAAGGCAGAAGGTGTGGACGAGATTTACTGCATTTCCGTCAATGACGCATTCGTCATGAATGCCTGGGCAAAGGCCCAGAACATTGAGAACGTGAAGGTGATCCCGGACGGATCCGGTGAGTTCACCCGCAAGATGGGCATGCTGGTCGCCAAGGACAACCTCGGCTTCGGCATGCGGTCCTGGCGTTACGCTGCCGTGATCAATGACGGCGTCGTCGAAATGTGGTTCGAGGAAGACGGTTTCTCCGACAACTGTGAAAGCGACCCGTACGGCGTCTCGTCCCCGCAGAACATTCTGGAAAACCTGCGCGCGCCGAAGTCGGCTGCAGCCTGATTATCCGGACCAAACACGGACATCCCGGGCAATGCCGGGATGTCCGATTGATGCGCGCAAGGGCAGCATTCGCCTCACAGCGGCAGGTTAGCTGCGCACCGGCTTGCCGGATTTGACGGCCTCTTTGTCGTCCTCCCGCATTTCCAGCCACATGGCATTGAGGATTGCGAGGCAGCATGCCAGCGGCATGCCGAGGATCCAGGCAAAATACCACATCGTTTTCTCTCCTCAGTAGGCCGTGTCGTTGTTGTTTTCGATGGTCTGCTCGTCGACCTTGCCCCACAGCACCTTATAGACCCAGGCGGTATAGATCAGGATCATCGGCATGAAGATGATCGTCGCCACCAGCATGTTGAACAGGGTTCTGTGGGTCGATGCCGAATCCCAAACCGTCAGGCTGGCATCCGGCTGAACCGAGCTTGGCAGGATGAACGGAAACATCGACACGCCGACAGTCGCAATGATGCCGAATACCGACAGTTGCGAGGACACGAAGGTCAGCCGCTCGAACCGGCTGTTGAGACCGGCGAGTGCTCCAAATGCACCCAGGAACCCGAGGGCGGGAGCCAGCCACAGGATCGGATAGGCCGCGTAGTTTTGCATCCACGCGGCATCTCCGGTCACAACCGTTTTCCAAAGCGGATTTGACGGCATGTTCGGGTCGATTTGGGATGTGATCCTGTAGCCGTCGACATACCCGGCCGAAACAAGATAGCCACCGAGAGCAAACAGTACGATGGCTCCGATGGCGGCGAACGAGCCATAACGGCGGCCGCGTTCGGCGACAACCCCGTTGGCCCGCAGGCCCAGCCATGCCCCGCCATGCATCACCAGCATGCAGACCGACAACAGCCCGCAAAGCAGAGTGAAGGGCGAAAACAGCCCGAAGAACGACCCGTCATAGGTCATCCGCAAATCGGGATCGAGTTTGAACGGGATCCCCAACAGGACATTGCCGACGGCCACGCCAAACACAAGTGCGGGCACAAACGAGCCAACAAACAAGGCCCAGTCCCAACGGTCGCGCCAGCCGGGATCAGGACGCTTCGAGCGGTATTTGAAAGCGACCGGGCGCAGGATCATCGCTGCCAGAACGACAAACATCGCCAGATAGAAGCCGGAAAAGCTGATCGCATAAAGCGGCGGCCAGGCGGCAAAAATCGCTCCGCCGCCCAGAATGAACCAGACCTGGTTGCCTTCCCAGGTCGGACCGATCGTGTTGATTGCCACCCGGCGTTCGGTATCGGTCCGCCCGACAAAGGGCAACAGGGCTCCGACGCCCATATCGAAGCCGTCAGTCATGGCAAACCCGATCAGAAGCACACCCAGAAGCAGCCACCAGATGAGTTTGAGTGTCGAGTAGTCAATGAATTCATAGAGAACCATGGCCGCTTACTCCGCTGGTGCCGGGATCGGATGTGCCGGAACGGGTGCCGCCGGTGTGTCACCGGGCAAATGCCCGTCATCCGGTCCCTTGCGAATGTATTTGATCATCAGAGTGATTTCGATCACCAGCAGGGTCGAATAAAGGGCCACAAACCCGGCAAGTGTCAACAAGACCTCTGTTACCGTGAGACTGGAAACGCCCGCAAAGGTCGGCAGCATTCCCTCGATAATCCAGGGCTGACGGCCATATTCGGCCACGAACCATCCCATCTCGCTGGCGATCCATGGCAGAGGAATGGACCAGAGCGCGACATAAAGCAGCCAGCGCCGCTTTTGCGCCAGCATGTCCAGCCTGGACGTGGAGGAATAGTAGAAGAAAACCGCCGTCAGCAGGATAAAGAAGAAGCCGAAGGCCACCATGATCCGGAAGGCATAAAACATCGGCAGGACTTCCGGGACAGTCGACCAGGCGGCCTTGTCGATCTGCTCGTTCGTCGCCTTGGTGGGATCATTGGTATAGGGCAACAACAGATAGGCATACCCCAGATTATGCTGGTTCTGGATAAAGGTATCGCGAACCGACTGGGAGACGCCTTGCGGATTGTCTCGGATTTCCTGAAGCGCGTGCCAGGCAATCGCCCCCTGTCGAATGCGATCCTTGGTTTCCCCGACCAGTTGCTTGATCCCGGGGATCTCCTCCGTCAGCGAGCGCGTCGCAATCAGCCCCATGACATAGGGAACTTCGATCGCAAACAGGTTTTCCCGTTTCTGCATGTCGGGGAGCGCAACGAGATTGAATGCCGCCGGTGCGGGTTCGGTGTCCCACATCGCTTCAATCGCCGCGAGCTTCATTTTCTGGTTGATGTTGGCCTCATATCCGCTCTCGTCACCAAGAACCACAACGGAAAGAGATGAGGCAAACCCGAAGGCTGCGGCCACTGCGACCGAGCGTTTTGCAATCGCGTTGTGGCGGTTTTTCAGAAGATACCACGCCGACACTCCGATCACGAAAACCGACGCCGTCACATAGCCGGCGGACACCGTGTGCACGAATTTCGCCTGAGCCACCGGATTGAACAGCACATCAAAGAAGCTCGTCACTTCCATGCGCATCGTGTCGGGGTTGAACATCGCGCCAACCGGATGCTGCATCCAGCCATTGGCGATCAGGATCCAGAGCGCCGAGAAGTTCGTCCCGAAGGCAAGCGCCCAGGTCGCCGCCAGATGCTGGCGTTTGGAGAGCCTGTCCCAGCCGAAGAAAAACAGCCCGACAAAGGTCGCTTCGAGGAAAAAGGCCATCAGGCCCTCGATCGCAAGCGGTGCCCCGAAGACATCGCCGACATATTGGCTGAAATAGGCCCAGTTCATCCCGAACTGAAATTCCATGGTCAGCCCCGTGGCCACACCCAGGACAAAGTTGATGCCGAATAGGGTGCCCCAGAACTTGACCATCCGCTTCCAGATCTCGCGGCCGGTCATGACGTAGACGGTTTCCATGACTGCAAGCAGGATGGACAATCCGAGTGTCAGTGGCACGAAGAGGAAGTGATACAGCGCGGTCATGGCGAACTGGAGCCGTGACAGATGAACGATATCGAATTCCATTTAGAACGCTCCGGTTTGGCCGGAACGGCCCGCCCCTCAGGGCCCAGCTCCGGCACAGGACGTCTGCATTGCGCATGGCAATGCCTGACCGCACCCTAGCACCGTCGCAAAAAGAGCCCATACGTTGTAATACGTGGACCCCGTGTCAAAAAACACTCGGACCTGATCCAGATTAGAAACAGTCGGCAAGCCCCTGAGGTTTCGACCCTATTCAACCTCGGGAAGTTTGACGATGCGCTGCGCCCGGGCGATCTCCTGAGGCTTATGGGCGATCATCAGAACCGCCGCATCGCCCTTGAATGCAAAGAAGCGATCAAGCACATCGGCCGCGGTCTCATCATCCAGCCCCTCTGTCATCTCGTCGAGTATCCAGAGACTGGGCCGTGTCAAATAGGCGCGCGCAAGCCCGAGCCGCCGCAGCTCACCGCCGGACAACCCAAGTCCGCCCTCGCCGAGCATGGTCTGCAGACCCTTGTCGAAACGCCTGATGCGCCCGGCAAGGTTGGAACGCTCCAGCGCATGCCACAATGCGTCGTCTCCGGCGTCCGGATCGGCGATGCGCAGGTTGGCCGCCACCGTGTCATGAAACAAATATGGCCGCTGTGTCAGGACGGTCACCTTTTTCCGAAGGTCCCTTTCGCCAAAGCCGGAAACCGGCTGTCCGTCGAGCAGAACACGTCCTGAAGCGGGTTGAATGAGACCGGCAGCCAGCGCCGATACAGTCGATTTCCCGCAACCGCTGCGCCCGGTGATCGCGACCGTTTCGCCGCGTGCGACGGCCAGATTGAATTCCCGCAGAACCTGACGCTCCGCACCGGGATAGCCAAAAGACACGGTTTCCAGCGACAAAACCGGCCCTGCTTCCGAGGCAGCGGCCCCGGCAGAAACAGCGAGGCTTCCGGACTTGGCCTCCCCCCAGACAAGGGTTCGGTCCGCCCGTTCGGCTGCGCGCCGGATCCGGGGCAAGGCCGCGAGCCCCGGGAACATGCCTCCGATGATTTCAGGCAAGGCAATACTGACCAGGAGCACGCCTGCCCCGATACCGACAGGAACGGCACCGGACGCAATCAAAAGCCCCACGGTCAGGACCATGGCCGCCAGATAGATTTGCCCTGCAAAAAACGACAGGGCGGTGAATTTTCCGGTGCTGTCGTCGATCTGCGCCTGCGACCGGGAGGCAAGACAATCGGCCTCAAGAACACGATCCGCCGCGAGATCAAGGCCACCATAAACAGCAAGATCCCGGCGGCCTGCAACAAGGTCGACACTCCGGATTCGCATCGCTTCGTGCCCGGCCTCAAGCCGCCGCGCCGTCTGCCGGTTTGCGCCTTTCAGCCGAAGAACAAGTGCCGCAATCACAGCCACAAAGGCGCCGAAAACGGCCAGAAGCCGGAGATCGACCTGCGCAAGCCAAAGACACAGGAGCGCTGCCGTCCCGATGACAAGCACAAAGGGTACGGTCAACCGCAGATAGACCGCATCCAGCAGGCTGACATCGGAAGTCAGGCGGTTCAGCATCGAACCGCTGCGTTTTGCGGAAAACGTCTCCATGTTGCGCGCGGCCTGCCCGGCAAACAGTCCGGTTCGCATTCCGGTCAGGAACCGGAATGTCGCATCATGTGTCACCATGCGTTCGCCATAGCGCCCCACCGTGCGGGCAATCGCAAGGCCGCGAATGACCGCACTCGGAATAAAGATGTTCAGGAAGGCCCCGGTCAGTCCGGCCACCGCGCAAGCCGTGATGAACCAGCCGGACACCCCAAGCAGCGCCAGGCCTGACAGCGCGGGAACAAAGGCAACCAGCAGCCCCAGGAAAAAGGCAAGCCGGTTGTGGCGCCATTGACGCGTGATGATGGAGAATATCGCCGTCATGCCACCGCCTCCGCTTTCCGGCAGCCCGCAAGATCGATCTGGCGCCAGTCCAGTTCAAACAGCCGCGGGTCGTGGCTGGCAACAAGCGTTGTTCGCCCTGCGGCCAACTGCTTCAGACCTTCAATGACATCCGCCGCAGTCTCGTCATCCAGTCCGGCTGTCGGTTCGTCCGCTAGGAGCAATGTTGCCTCCTGGCGCAGTGCGGCCCGCGCGAGCGCAAGACGCCGGCCCTCTCCGACGGACAAGCCGAAACCATCTTCCCCGATCACCGTCCTGAGGCCCTTCGGCAGCCGCCGGACAAACGCCTCCGCACCGGCCAGTCTCAAGGCGGCGGCAATATCCGCCTCTGTTGCCTGCGCATTGGCCAGACGAAGGTTGGCCAGAATAGAGCCGTGAAACAGCCGCGGCTCCTGCCCCAGCCACGCAAGTGACCTGCGCCACTCTTCGCGCGAAAGGTCGCTTCGGGGCGACCCGTTGATCAACAGTTCGCCCGCATCCGGCGCAACAAATCCCAACAGGCAATCGATCAGCGTGGTCTTTCCGGACCCGCTGCGCCCCCGCAAAATGACCGGTTGCCCGGCCTCGACACGGAAGGATATGCCCGCCACCCGCGGTGCATCGCTCCGGCCAACACGTACCTGCCGGAAAACGATTTCGGGCGCACCCGGATGCCCTGCCCCTTCACTCATCTGGTTGATGCGGGCTTCGCCGGTCTCTCTCAAATTGTGACCGGCCGCATACAATTCCGCCGCCAGTTCGTTCAGCTTGCCATGCGCCGCCAGCCCGGCCGCCCGGTCGTGATAGGCGATTGCATAGGAGCGAAGCGGTGCGAAAAACTCCGGCGCCAAAAGCAGAATGAACAAGCCCGGCCCGAACGAAAGCACACTCGTCCAGGTTCCGAAGGAAATGTCGCCAATCAGGGAAAAACCGACATAGACCGCGACAAAGGCAATGCCGATCGCACTGAACAGCTCCAGAACGGTTGAGGACAGGAAGGCGATCTTGAGCACATCCATTGTGCCGTTGCGAAACCGTTCGCCGACTTCCGAGATTTCGGTCTCGGTCTCTTTCAGGGCTCCGAACAATCTCAGGGTTTGCAAACCACGGACCTTGTCGAGCAGGACACCGCTCATCCGGGTCAGTTCGTCCTGCTGTTTTTCACTGGCGGCTTTCGCCCCCATGCCGATCAAGGCCATCATCACCGGGATCATCGGTCCGGTAACAAGAAGAATGGCTGCTGCAAGCCAGCTCACCGGCAAGGTCGCCAGCAACATCACCAGGGGGACGATCTTGAGGCGCTGTTGTTGTGGCATGAAATTGGCGAGATAGGGACCCAGCGCATCAACCTGTTCGCTGATATGGGCTGCGATCCGGCCACTCCCCGGCAGGTCCGAAGCCGGGGATGCGCTTGTAACGGCATCCAGCAACTCCGCGCGCTTGCGGGTCTTGACCGTGTCTGCTGTTCGGCGCGCCAGTTTTCCAGAGACATTTTGCAACACGGCCCGCACGGCACCGATCCCAAGAAAACCGAGCGCACAAGCCACCAGTTCCCAAGCCGCGAGGGCGTTCGTGCCGGTAGATGCCACGGACGAAAGCAGCATTGCCACGGCATAGGCAACCAGTCCGGCCTGCGGCAACCAGCAAATGTCGGAGAAACACAACAAAAGGCCAGCCCGCTTCAGGGCTTTGCGCTCATCCGACTTTAAGAGGACAGTGGACGCATCCGGCGCGGCAGCTGCTTGTCCCTGAAATCCTGCACGCTCTTTGGCGGCTTGCTTCATAAATGCTTCCCGATGTCCCGGTCGTTGCCCTAGCCTGCGCGCTGCCCGGTGCTCTGAAGCTCAAACCGCTGCGCAAAATGCACAATTCCGCAAATTATCTAACCGCTTCATGCCGGTTTTTCCAGTTCTGTACGCCAATGCCCCCTGCAGCCGATCATCGCAGTCCACGGGAAACCTGGCGCTCATGTCTTACCTCGGGCAGGTACGGGGTTGCAGCTTGCCCTGCCGGGCACCCATGCAGCACCCGCAGACACAACCGGAAATAATTCCTCCCACCCCGCAATTTTAGGGGGTGCAATCTCAGAGAGAACGTGTTTATCATATACTCATACAACCAAAGCATGTTTTGAGTGCTTTAAGACAGTTGTTTCAGATCAGTAGCTCCGGCTGCGACATTCTACTTCTTGTACCCTGGTGTGTTTTTCACACCATCATACCCGCTGAAAACTTCAAAGCCGGCCCACCGGCTTTTTTTTTGCCCATTTCCCGCAGGTGCGGGTGGATTCAGCTGCGAAGTGCAACAAGG
>NZ_SMMF01000539.1:0-1671 GCF_009711355.1 Roseibium sp. RKSG952
TTTTCAAGGGCAAGTGGCGGAGAGGAAGGGGCCACACGCCTAACTCTCTCCACAGATTAAGGTATTGAAATTATTTATTCAATTTGCGATTCGAGCAGAACTGGCAGAAACATGGTTCCACATTCAATCTGGGCTGTAGCCGCTGGGGTTTTCAGATTGCCAATCCCAAGTTGTCCTGCACATATCGTCAACGTCGAGCTTGGCTTGCCACCCCAAGAGACGCTCAGCCTTGCCGACGGCCGCGAGACTGTGCGCCACATCGCCATCGCGTCGTGGTTCGATTTGATAAGGCACTGCACGTCCCGAGGCTTGTTCAAATGCTTTCACCATTTCAAGCACAGTCGTGCTACGACCAGTGCCTATATTGATGGCCTCACAGCCACTTTTAGTGGGTTCAAATTGAATGGCAGCCAAGTGAGCGCGAGCCAGATCCTCGACATGAATGTAGTCGCGTTCTCCGGTTCCGTCACGCGTGTCGTAATCAGCGCCGAAGACATTCAGATGTTGTAGGCGCCCGACCGCCACCTGAGCAATGTAGGGAACAAGATTGTTGGGTATGCCGTTTGGATCTTCACCGATTCGACCAGACGCATCCGCACCCACTGGGTTGAAATACCTTAGCAAGACAGCACTTGCGTGCCTCCACGACGCAACCCAGTCGCGAATGATTTCCTCGATAAAATATTTCGTTCTCCCGTAGGGATTTGTCGGTCGAAGCGGGTGGTCCTCATCGTAAGGCAAATATTCTGCCTCGCCATAGACCGTTGCGGAAGATGAGAAAACAATGTGGCGGCAATCGTGCCGCTGCATGGCCTTTAGGAGCTCAATCGAACCAGAAACATTCTGGGCATAATACTCGATCGGCTTTTCGTTGGATTCCCCGACAGCCTTAAGACCCGCAAAATGGATGACCACTTCAGGCTTGAAATCGCCAAACGCCTCGTTCAATCGGCATGCATCCTGAATGTCACCTTCACATATCTCGAAGTCAGCATTAGCGAGTTGTTTTACGCGTTTCAGTGCTTCAGGGGAGCTGTTTGAAAAGTTGTCAAAAACCATGGCGTCATGCCGTTCACGCAGAAGTTGAAGCAACGTATGACTACCGATGTAGCCAGCCCCGCCAGTGACCAGAACTTTCATTTATTCCCCGCTCAACCGTCTCAGTATTTTGCCATATGTAGCGCGTGTGGCTCCTGCAGCGCAACGCTTTACGGCATCATTCTGGTGGAGGCGCCGGGTGAGGACGATCCGGAGCGGTTGAAGGATCTGGTAGGTCAGACCGCGCAATTGACGTTCCACCGGCATTGCCATTTGCGGACAGCCCCTGTTTTGGAAGAGTTTTCTTAGAGTTCATCCGAGATACAAATCATAAGTTGCTGTTCCGTGAGTATCGACGCAAAACCGAGAAGGGAAAAGGCACGACATGGCCGCAAGGCCGGGGTGAGCGATCGACGAGGAGTACGCGACACGGACTTCGAAGTTCAAGGCAGGGAAATTCAGACCCGGGGCTCGAGCGCTTGCAGCTCTCTGAACCGATGTGAACCCAGCTTTCCGAACAGCAAATCGGCCCGTGGCGTCAATTAAGGCCACAACATGAGGCCTAACACACGTCCGATCGAAGACCCCGCCGAAAAATCGAAAATATACCGCTCTCACTCCAAAACCCGAATA
>NZ_SMMF01000783.1:0-9169 GCF_009711355.1 Roseibium sp. RKSG952
GTCGAGCCGGAGACCTGCGGATCGCAAGCGGTGGTGCTTGAAGGCTATCGCCGCGTCGAAGCGAGCGCGAAGATGGACATCGAAATGCACTTCATGAAGTGGCGCGGTGTTGAAACAATCGCCAGCGTCGCGTCCAGCGTGGCTGAAGAGTCGATCGGCAACGTGGAAATTTCGCTGGTTCTGGACGTCTCGGGCTCGATGCGCGGCACCAAGCTGACCAACCTCAAGAAAGCAGCCAACAATTTTATCGACGAGATGATCAACAAGTCCGAGGACGGCAAATTGTCGATCTCGATCGTGCCCTATTCCGAACAGGTTGCGATACCCAGTTACCTGATGGATCTGCTTAAAACTGAAGGTGAAAACGACATCGCCAACTGTATCGACTTTAACAGCGGTGACTTCACAACAACAACTTTTGACAATTTTGACGCCAAAGATCCAAACAGCGGCCAAGTCGTCCGCGTTGGTACGCCAATTCCCAAAACACTTCACTTTACCGATTCAGGAAATGCAGACTATCGGCCCTCTAACGGCGTGGTAACAAGCTACACATGCTTGCCAAACACAGCCACAAGCCATCGTGAAATCACGATTATGCAAAAGGACGCTCAGAAGCTAAAGGATGAGATTGCCTTGCTGCAAGCGGATGGCTGGACATCTATCGATGTAGGTCTGAAATGGGGTCTGACGCTGTTGGACGAGAGCTTCCGTTACCTGACCAATGAAATGTCCAAAGACGGTCATATACCGACAGAGTTCAAAGCGCGCCCTGCACCAAACAAAAGTGCGGATACGCTGAAAGTTGTTGTGCTGATGACTGACGGGGCAAATACCAAGCAGCATTTGGTCCTCCCGCCTTATCATCAGGGTACATCTGACGTCTGGTGGAATGCATCTGACGATATCTATTCCTTCTACGACCGCGATCAAAGCAACTATATTTGGCCTGATGTTGAGATGACGGAATACAACTCCAGCAGGGGTTGGTATTGGGCGAGAGACGAGCGTCAGGATCACGCCTATGGGGAAGGCAATAGGAAGTATATGCAATACCAATGCACATCTTACAGCAACGGTACCTGCTATTCGATGAACCGAAGCCGATCCAGAGAAAAGTCAGAAGGCACCGATGTTGTAGAGCTGTCGTGGCCAGACCTTTGGAAACGTACAACCAAGTATCGTATCTATCAGATGCTCTACGATGCTTACGGCTCAAGCTATGCCTACGACTGGTACTATGCTGCATCGGACGAACTCGATCAGCCGGACAAAGACCCGCGTGTCAGATCGCTGTGTGACAAAGCAAAGGAAGAGAAGGTCATCACTTTCTCAATCGCCTTTGACGCCCCAACAGCGGCTAAAAATCTGCTGAAATACTGCATCAGTGACGACGGCGCATATTACGAGGCATCCAATGAGGATATCGTTGACGTCTTTGCCTCGATCGGTTCGACAATTCAGAACCTGCGGTTGACCCAATGATCCGCCGCGCGACCATATGGCTGCGCCGGTTTCGGCGTCGCGAAGACGGCAGCGCCACGATTGAACTGCTGTTCTGGTTTCCCTTCTTTATCTGGGTAACCTACTCCGGCGTTGATCTGGGTTTGATGTCGTTCCATCACGCAAATCTCGAACGTGCGCTGGACGAAACCATCCGCGAAGTACGGCTGAACCGATTGCCTGCAGGCGAGACCGAGTGGAAGCATGACCTGCTCAAAGATATGATCTGTGACCGCGCTCGACTTCTTCCCGATTGCGGCGCAAACCTGTCTCTGGAGATGAAATCACTCGACCCCTTCTCTTCTTTGGCAGCGCAGAATTTGAATCAAACTCCACTTTGCGCGGACACGCCCGAGGAAGTCCGTAAACCTGAGGATCGGGTCTTTGAAGCGGGTGCATCCAACGAGTTGATGATCATTCGTGCATGTATGGAGGTTGCTCCCGTTTGGATCAGTACAATCCTGGGCCAGGGCGTCAGGGAGAATGCCAGCGGTCAATTCGAATTACATTCCACAACGGTATTCGTCCATGAGCCTGCTTAATAGTTCAATCGTCAGAAAACTACGGATCCACCTCAAGCGTTTCAAACGTAGCGAGGATGGACTGATTACGATCGAAGCAGTGTTGATGGTGCCCGTCCTGTTTTGGTCTCTGACCGCATCCTACACGTTCTTCAACAGCTATCACCAAAGTGCGAGAAATCTGAAAGCCGCTTATGCGGTAGCAGATATCATCTCTCGTGAACGCGGCACCATTACGTCCACTTATGTGGAAACGCTGTATTCTTTGATGCAGAATATGGTCGAAGAGCGGTCTGACATGAACATGCGCATCTCATTCCTGCGCTACGACAAACCTGACAAGCGCCACTATGTCTTGTGGTCCTGCGCCCGGGGTGCTGACTTTACCACCAAGTGGGACAACGGCAACATTCATCAGCTCGAAGACCGTCTGCCCACTATGCCGGACAATGGCAAGATGATCGTGGTCGAAACAAGCAACCTCTATCGCCCGCCTTTCAAGCTGCTTGTCACGCGCCCGCCCTACTACATGAACAACTTTGTTTTCACGCACCCGCGCGTGTTCGACAACATCAACGCTGAGAACAACTGCTAAAGGTCATTCCTTTTCGGCAAGTATCGCGGACAGAACCTCTGACATGAATTTGGTTTCGGCGGCGGCGGTCATCCCGCCTACGCCGACCCGATGCCCCAGTCGCCACCAAAGGCCGGGTTCCCATCGGGCACCGGTTGACGTCTTGGTACGGATCAGAAATCCATTGGACGGCTTGAACGCGAAAACCCCGCGATCTACGCTCTCAATATCCTGCACATCTGCAATCTTGTGGCCGGAACCTGTTCTGATTTCCGATTGCGTCAATTCGATCCGGTCTGCGGTCGCAAACCACATGCGGTAGGCCAACCAGAACGCAGCCCCTCCGACAGCAATCAGGAACAATTGCCACCCCGGTGCTGGGGGCGAGGCAAGCGCGACGTACAGAACCAACACCCCAACCGTTGTCAGCATCCCTACCCCAATCCAACGTCTGGGCGCGGATGCCTCAACTGTTGCCAGCACTTCGTCCTGCATAGTCGTCTCCATCTGATTTCCTTGTCGTTTAGCGACTTTCGCAGCCGGACAACAGACCTCGAAATGAAACGAACAAATTTGCACAGATGTAGTGCCCGAGTGCAAATTGACCGCACGATTGCACGAAATACATAGTGCTCGTACAAGCAGGAGGTCGCTATGTCCCTCAGACCAACATTAGAAACACGCAACGCTGTTCCAACCATGGAGGGTGCAGGCGTCAAACTACACCGAGCCTTTGGATTTCAGGACCCTTCCGAACTGGATCCTTTTCTTTTGTTCGACGATTTCAGGAATGAAAGGCCAGAAGACTATCAGGCAGGTTTCCCCTGGCATCCGCATCGCGGGATCGAGACGATAACTTACGTGCTGTCAGGCACGGTCGAACATAGCGACTCGCTGGGCAACAGCGGTTCTCTGGGCGCAGGTGATGTCCAGTGGATGACTGCCGGATCAGGAATCCTGCATCAGGAGATGCCTAGCGGAAATACAAATGGCCAGATGCACGGGTTTCAGCTTTGGGGCAATCTTCCCGCTGCGCAGAAGATGATTGCTCCGCGGTACCAAGATGTTCAAAGCAAAGAAATCCCTGAGGTTACCGATGATGACGGTACTATAGTTCGGATCATCGTTGGGGAATTCTGGGGGCAAACCGGGCCAGTTGATGGGATTGCAGCTGACCCACAATATCTGGACATCTCAATTCCAGCGGGAGTGAAAAAAACTTTCCGCATAGATACTTACCGCCGGGCGTTTGCCTATGTTTTTGAAGGGCAAGCTGCGTTTGCCGATGCATCGCAACCAACTGGTATCCTTCTTGAAAAAGAAGTCGCGGGACAAGAAGTCAACATTCGCGATATGTCCGGTGACCGTACTCTGGTCCGGTTTGGAACAGGGGATGAGGTCACGGTTCAGGCCGGACCTGAAGGTGTTCGATTTCTGCTGATATCTGGTGCTCCGATCAATGAACCGGTGGCATGGCATGGTCCAATAGTCATGAACACGCGATCAGAACTGGAGCAGGCCTTTCGTGAATTGCGAAATGGAACTTTCATTCAGCCTGCGCACTGAAACCCAAATGCCCGGCCGTTTTTGGTCGGGCATTTTCACGATGTGACTGCTTTACGCACCATATCCCAATAGATCAGCTCAACCTCATCCAACGATAATCGCCCACCCGACCGATACCATGTCATGACGCCGTTCAGCATGGCGATCACCGCCAGAGTGGCGATCTTGGTATCTGCGATCGAGAACAGGCCTTCTTGCTGACCCTCCCGCAGAACATTCTCCAGCGAGTCTTCGTAGCTGCGGCGTAGCGCTTCGATCTCGGTAAAGTTCTCGGGCGAGAGGTTCCGCAGCTCCATATAAGCGATGAAAACCTCATCAGGCCGTTCAAGATGGAACCGGATATGAAAGCCCACGAACTGACGCAAAGCGCCAAGGGCATCTGGTTGTGTCTCCAGATCGTTGTAAGCCGCAAGCAGGTCCTGCATATGCTGCTGCATCAGGCGGAAGAGCAGGCTCTGCTTGTCTGGCGTGTAGTTGTACAACGCCCCCGCCTGTACACCGACTTCACCAGCGATCTGACGCATCGAAACCGCAGCATAGCCGTGCCGGGCAAAAAGCCTCAGCGCTGCCTGCCGGATACGCGGACCTGTTATGTCAGAATGAGAACCTTGAGTACGTGCCATAAGGCTACCGTATATGAACAAATGTTCAGATAGAAGCCTGCTTGAACCAGCTTCGTAAAAGATGCATCACAGAACCCGGACGCATACCCGAAAGGCTGGTCATGAAACACGTATCTCTGCTGACCCTGTTACTGGCATTCGCCGGATGCACGGATATTCCCGAGTTGGAAGGGAAAGAGGCCCCATCCATCCGCAATGCGGCTTATCCCAAGCTCGTCCCGCTTGAGGAAACACTTGGCACCCCTGTTGATCCCGTCAGCGAGGCCTCTGAGGTCGAAGAGGAACTGACCTCCCGCAGTGAAGAGCTGGCCAAGAAAGCCGCAGCTCTGCAGGCCGCCGAAATCAACTGACACACCGATTCTGACACAGAAAATTCACCGGCTTTGCTGGTGGATGACGCATTGCACCCCTGCCCCGAACCCGCTAAGGCAGCCTGCAAAGGACGTTTCGTCTAACACGGCAGATCGAGCGGAAAGGACCCACGGAATGACAAAGGCGCTGCGGCTTGGAATTGCGGGTTTGGGAACCGTGGGCATTGGTGTCGTCAAGATTGTACGCCGTCATGCCGATCTGCTGCAGGCGCGTACGGGCCGCCCCATCGAAATCGTTGCTGTATCGGCGCGCGACCCAAACAAGGATCGCGGTGTAAGCCTGTCTGAATATGCTTGGGAAACCGATCCGGTGGCGTTGGCCAAACGGGACGATATCGACGTTTTCGTAGAGCTCATGGGCGGTGAAAACGGCCCGGCCAAAGCTTCGGTCGAGGCCGCACTTGCCAGTGGCAAGGATGTCGTGACTGCAAACAAGGCGCTGCTGGCGATCCATGGTCAGGAACTGGCTGAAACCGCCGAAGGTGCTGGCCGAGTGATCCGGTTCGAGGCAGCCGTCGCAGGCGGCATCCCGATCATCAAGTCCCTGACCGAAGGTCTGGCTGGTAACGAAATCACGCGCGTCATGGGCGTAATGAACGGCACCTGCAACTATATCCTGACCCGGATGCAATCGCGGGAACTGGGCTACAATGCGCTGTTCGAGGAATGTGCCGAACTTGGTTACCTCGAAGCCGATCCCAACCTCGATGTAGGTGGCATTGACGCGGCGCATAAGCTGGCTCTGTTGTCCTCAATTGCCTTCGGGACAAAGCCGAACTTCGACGGCATCGAAATCGAAGGCATCCAGCACATCAGCCTCGATGATATCCATCAAGCCGCCGATATGGGCTATCGCATCAAGCTGCTGGGCGTTGCGCAACGCTCTGCCCGTGGCCTGGAACAACGGATGCAGCCCTGCCTTGTCCCAAGCGATTCACCTCTGGGTCAGCTCGAGGGCGGAACAAATATGGTCGTGATCGAAGGTGACGCTGTTGAACAGGTCGTTCTGCGCGGCCCCGGTGCCGGAGAAGGCCCGACTGCCAGCGCCGTCATGGGTGATGTCTGTGATCTGGCGCGCGGTCTGCAAATCTCAACCTTCGGCCGCCCGGCGAACACTCTGACAGAGGCGTTGCCAGCGCGAACCGGCCTGCCAGCGCCTTACTATCTGCGCCTTGCACTGTTGGACAAACCCGGTGCACTCGCCAAGGTGGCGGCAATTCTGGGCAACGCAGGCGTTTCAATCGACCGTATGCGCCAATACGCACATTCCGAAGCCACCGCACCAGTTCTCATCGTTACACACAAGACCACCCGCGCCACGCTGGATCTGGCGCTTGATGATCTCAGAACTACGGACGTTGTCTCGGGCGAACCTGTCGCACTGCGCATTGAACAGGTCTGAACTCTTGCAGCCTGCACCATGGGCGGGCTATGCCGGACATAATGTCTTCGCTGACCAAAGGATTACATCGCATGAACGCTGCCAAAACCGACTTTAACGACCGCATGCTTTCTCTGGGCCTCGCGCGGGTTGCCGAACAGGCGGCGCTGGCCTCAGCCTCGCTGGTTGGCCGGGGTGATGAAAAGGCTGCCGATCAGGCCGCCGTAAACGCGATGCGCGAACAGCTGAACCTGCTGGATATCTCGGGCGTCGTCGTCATCGGTGAAGGTGAGCGGGACGAAGCACCGATGCTGTATATCGGCGAAGAGGTTGGAACCGGCAACGGACCCGGCGTTGATATCGCGCTGGATCCGCTGGAAGGCACCACGCTTACAGCCAAGGATATGCCAAACGCGTTGACCGTGATTGCAATGGGTCCGCGCGGCTCGATGCTGCATGCCCCTGACGTGTATATGGACAAACTGGCAATTGGTCCGGGCTTTCCCGAAAACGTTGTGAATCTGGACATGAGCCCACGCGAACGTGTCGAGGCCCTGGCCAAGGCAAAGGGGTGCGAGCCTGCGGACATCACCGTTTGCATTCTGGAACGTCCGCGCCACGAGGCAATGATCGCCGAGGTGCGCGAGACCGGAGCATCGATCCGCCTGATCACCGATGGTGACGTCGCAGGCGTCATGCACTGCGCTGAAAGTGAAGTGACCGGCATCGACATGTACATGGGTCAGGGCGGAGCGCCCGAGGGCGTTCTGGCTGCTGCCGCACTGAAATGCATGGGCGGGCAGATCTTTGGTCGCCTGCTGTTCCGCAACGATGATGAACGCGGACGCGCAGCCAAGGCCGGGATCACCGATCTGGATCGCGTGTATTCGCGGGATGAAATGGTGACGGCGGACGTGATCTTTGCCGCAACCGGCGTAACTGGTGGTTCGCTGCTACCGCGCATCAAGCGCGAGCCGGGTTGGGTCGAGACAACTACCTTGCTGATGCGTTCGAAAACAGGTTCCGTGCGCCGCATGTCCTACCGCACTCCGATGTGGTCTCACGACTGAGGCTGATGGCTTGAACTCTCGCCTGTCGCGTGAGTATCTGTATTAGATCATAAGGCCGGGTCCGATTGGGTCCGGCCTTGTTTTATCGGGAGCAGACATTGAGCTTTCTTGGAGTTGAGCAGTCACTAACCGGGCGACGCTGGGTCGGCCCTTCCGCAGACGTTGAGAGGGCGGCGGAGATGCTTGTTCAGCAAGCCGACCTTCCTCGTGCTGTAAGTCAGGTATTGGCCCGACGCGGTGTACCGCCGATGGAGGCGCGTGGATTTCTGGAACCCAAGCTCAAGGAACTGCTGCCTGATCCGCGTACCCTCAAGGACATGGAAAAAGCAGCCGAACGGTTTATTCAAGCTGTCCGCGGCAGACAGCGGATTGCGGTCTTTGCAGACTATGATGTGGATGGCGGCAGTTCCGCAGCACTGTTGATTGTCTGGCTGCGCCAGATGGGCCTGCAGGCCACTCTCTATGTTCCGGATCGCATCGATGAAGGGTACGGCCCCAATGTACCTGCGATGCAGGAGCTGGCGGCGTCTCACGACCTCATCATCTGTGTCGATTGCGGAACGCTGAGCCATGAACCCATTGCTGCTGCCAAAGGCGCGGATGTCATCGTCTTGGATCACCACCTTGGTGGAGAAACGCTGCCGGATTGCGTCGCGGTGGTGAATCCCAATCGACAGGATGAAAGCGGTGATCTGGGCTATTTCTGTGCAGCAGGCGTGGTGTTCCTGATGCTGGTCGAGGCAGGGCGCCAGATGCGCGAAGCCGGTATCAAAGGCCCAGACCTGATCTCACTGTTGGATTTGGTGGCTCTGGCAACAGTCGCAGATGTTGCGCCACTGATAGGCGCAAACCGGGCATTGGTGCAGCAGGGCCTCAAGATCATGGCGCGCCGTCAACGCCCCGGGCTGGTGGCCCTGTCGGACGTGTCACGTATGGATTCAGCCCCCAACAGCTATCACCTCGGCTTTCTTCTCGGACCGCGTGTAAACGCGGGTGGACGGATCGGTCAGGCGGATTTGGGCGCTCGGCTGCTCAGTACAGACTCGATGACTGAGGCCGAAGCCTTGTCGCAGCGGTTGGATGAACTGAACACTGAACGCCGGGACATTGAAAACGCCGTGCGCGCGGCCGCATTGGAAGAGGCCGAAGAACGCGGGCTGGATGCACCTTTGGTCTGGGCGGCTGGTGAAGGCTGGCATCCCGGCGTTGTCGGAATTGTCGCCTCGCGTTTGAAAGAGGCAGCCAACCGACCCGCAATCGTCATTGGTTTCGATGGGGATGAGGGCAAGGGGTCCGGCCGGTCGGTCTCTGGTGTGGATTTGGGCGCGTCGATCCAACGGCTGGCGGCCGAAGGGCTCTTGGTCAAGGGCGGTGGCCACAAGATGGCAGCGGGCCTGACAGTTATGCGTGACAAGCTGGAACCAGCCATGGAGCGTCTGAGCGAACTGCTGGCCAAACAAGGTGCTGGTCAAGGCGGCCCTGTCGATCTGAAACTGGATGGCGCCCTGATGCCCGGTGCTGCAACCGTCGATCTAATTGAGCAGATCGAACAGGCTGGCC
>NZ_SMMF01000369.1:0-739 GCF_009711355.1 Roseibium sp. RKSG952
AGCGTCAACAACATAGGCTTGAGTATTGGAGACTGGCGAACCGATGGAATATCCTTGAACAGCGCCCAAGTCTGCTACAGTGGCGCAAACCGTAATCTCGCTGGCGCCGTATTCATTAAAGAAATTCCGATCTCCTTTGAAACGTTTTATGTGTTCTTCATGGATAAGTTCTCCAGTCACTATGAGTGGATTGATGGATTTCACGTCTTGCGGCTCTATCATTTCGAGGAATGAAGGCACAAGAACTGCTGCATTAAGACCAATTGGATCAAGGCATGAGAAGACATCTTTTCTAGTCAGAACGCCTTCTTTACGATGAACAATCGCTAGCTTTGCGCCGGCGCAAAGAGGGGCTGCAATCTCCTCGATAATCTGAGTGAACGAACATGTCGCGATCTGCAACATCCGATGCTCGGCAGTGATCCTATATTTTTTTCGGACACCGCAACACAAAACAAAGAGTTCCTCGTGCCCGACAAGGACGCCCTTTGGATTTCCTGTTGAGCCTGATGTATAAATGACGTAAGCGAGACTCTTAGGTGATAGAAACGCAAGGCGATTAATCTTGTTGAATGCAGTTTTGGCACAGGTCGTGATGGCGCTCACTGTTTCCAGAGTATCGAGAAAATGTGGGAGACATTTTCCCAGATTGCAGAGTACAGGCAATAATCGTGCTTTATCAGTGCAAATGAGAACCGCTGAGGCATGTGCATCCTCCAGCATGAAGGCAAGTCGCTCC
>NZ_SMMF01000141.1:0-289 GCF_009711355.1 Roseibium sp. RKSG952
GCAAGCGGTTATTCGTCGTGTGATTGACGCTCCGCGACAATCTGAGGATTTTCTTTGATTGTCGCGTAGGCTGACGACTTGCGACGCTTTCGCCTTTGCTTCCATAGCGGATCTGCGCCTGTAGCTCTCGACGTTCATTTCGAAAATGGTGGCGTGGTGTACAAGCCTGTCGACGGCAGCGAGCGTCATGGCGGGGTCCGGAAAGACCTTGTTCCATTCGCCGAAGGGCTGATTTGCGGTGATCAGGATGGACTTGCGTTCATATCGTGCGCAGATGAGCTCGAACAGG